>NZ_JAUCAP010000079.1:0-11060 GCF_030361045.1 Lentilactobacillus sp. TOM.63 | reverse complement strand
GATAAAAACATACCCGTCAGTTTTCGAAAAAACACGAAAACTGACGGGCTTTTAATGAACTATGAATAATTCAGGCTGAATAATATTTCATAAAAAAACTCCTATTCTGATTTTTATCATTATGACACAAAATCTAATGATTTTGGCACCAAATTTCAGTATAGGAGCAATGCCATTTCGTTACCTGGAAGCTATGCGCGTGAGCGCCAGCTTAGTCGTGAACGGCTCCATCGAGGTGTAACTCAGTTTGAAAGTCGCCGGGGTGCTAGTTCTCATCATATGAATCCTTTTGTGGCGCTAGCTGATCCGAATACTAATGAATTTCAAGGCAATGTCCTTGGTGCATTGCTAATTTATTCAGGTAACCATCAGATTAGTTTAGAACGGGACCCAATTGGTCAGACGCGCTTGACTATGGGAATCAATGAATATAATTTCGACTGGCGATTGGCGGCCGGTGATAGTTTCCAAACGCCCGAGGTTGCAATGGTATACTCGACGACGGGGCTTAATGGTATGTCGCAAACCTACCATGATTTATTGCGTGATCGCGTGGCGCGCAGTCGTTACAAGCATGATCTCCGGCCGATCTTGATCAACAATTGGGAAGCCACTTACTTTGACTTTGATGCGGACAAGATTCAATCAATCTTGGATGCTGCAGCACCACTGGGTATCGAAATGTTTGTGCTGGATGACGGTTGGTTCGGTCATCGAAATGATGATAATAGTTCGCTAGGTGACTGGTTTGTTAATCGGAACAAGTTACCAGGAGGCTTAGCGGATATTAGCAAACGGACCCATGATAAAGGGACGCGGTTCGGACTTTGGTTCGAGCCAGAAAATATTTCAGCCGATTCCGATCTTTATCGGGCCCATCCTGATTGGGTGTTAGGCGTACCAGATCGTGGCCGAACGTTATCGCGGAACGAATACGTGCTTGATTTCAGCCAGCCGGATGTTGTCGACAATATTTTTGAACAAATGACCGCGGTTCTTGATAAGGTGCCCATTGATTATATCAAGTGGGATATGAACCGCAATTTAACGGAAGTCTATTCGCCACATAGCGATTCAGCTCATGAAGGTGAGACTAGCCACCGCTTTATCTTAGGTGTATATGACTTGATGGAGCGTTTAACGAAACGCTATCCACAGATCTTATTTGAAGGCTGCTCTGGCGGTGGTGGCCGCTTCGATGCTGGTTTAATGTATTATATGCCACAGAGTTGGCCGTCAGATAATAATGACCCGATTGAACGGCTCAAAATTCAATATGGGACTTCACTCGTTTATCCAATTTCTGCAATTACCGCCCATGTCGGGACGAGCCCGGATGAATTGTTAGGACGGTCAACGTCGATGAAGATGCGTGGTGCTGTGGCAATGAGTGGCACCTTGGGCTATGAACTGGACGCGGCCCAACTAAGTGATGCGGACAAGCAGGCCGTTAAAAGACAGGTTGCCTTCTATAAGCAGCACCGTGAGTTAGTTCAATACGGGACCTTTTATCGATTAGAGAGCCCGTTTGAATCTAATACGGTCGCGTGGATGTTTGTTAGTCCGGATCAGAAAGAAGCCTTGCTGTTCACCTTCGTTATTTTAGGTGCAGTTCAACCAGAACCGCATATTACGAAGCTAGCGGGATTAGACCCTCAGCAGACCTACGTTGAGACCGACACAAACAAAATGTACGGTGGCGATGAATTGATGCAACTAGGACTCTACACGATTCCCGTTCAAACTAGTGACTTTACGGCGCAGGTACATTACTTCAAGGCTAAGGACTAAGCTCAGCCATTAAACATATTAAAACTTAATCATCGTTAATCTAAAAGAACGCTCTGGCAAATAACCTGCCGGAGCGTTCTTTTGAAATCAAATTAATTTTTAGAAATGAATGTTAAAGCTGAAGTCAATGTCTTGATCAGCGAGGATATGATATGGGGCTTCTACGTCCGTTCCCCAACTATCAATGCCACCGACCCCACGAACGGCACCGTAGATTGATAAGACCGTTCGCCGTGCTAATGGTAATTCTTCCATGTGTGTTGCGTTTTCTAGTTCAGCAGCGGTATAGGGAAGGCAGCTGAAGGCGAATGGTGCATCGGCTTGGCTAAATGTCAAACTGAATGGTGTGTTGTCGTGGTCAGCGTTATTTTGTGTTGTTGATCGCGTTACTGTCACTTGTTCAGTTTGCATGTGCATGCCGCATTCTTGTGGGACCAAGTATGGTGTGACTGGCAGACTGTCAACGTGGAATTGCCCGTGTGTTGCGCCAGCCAGCCGGTCAGGATAAGTCTCACCGGACAAACCGGTATAGTCGAAGCCGGTCGCGGTAGTTGGCATGATAAACCGCAGACCAAATGCGGGTAGCTCTGGCAAATCAGACTGACCGCTATAATGGGTGGCGATATTGATCTGACCGTCTGCTGTCACCGTATAAGTCACTGTGACGATGGTACTAGGAACGGTCGTGGTAACGAAGTGGTAAGCCAGTGAGACTTTCGTGGCGATTTCGTGATCCGTGTATTTGTTATTGAGTGGCGCGATTGGTAACGGTGTGACTGGTTGGTCATCAACCGTCAATTCGATATCTTGACAAGTTGAGAACTTATCGGCCGCGTACCACTGTGCGGATTTGACTGAAAAGCCGCTACCGTGATCATTATCGGTTGTCGCCCGCCAAAAGATGGGCGTGGGTGTACGATAGAGCCACTCTTTATCGTTGACGACGAATGATTCAAGTCCGCCACGTTCGTAGCTAAAGAGGTAGTGGAAATTAGCCCCCTGTAGTCCTAAACTCCCGTCGCCGTAAATAACGTGTAGTTGATTATTTGTGTAAGCCATAATAATATTTCACCTCTTGCATTGCTGGTTTTGGTGTCCGGTCGGCAAACATTAAGCCGTCACCGGAGAATTCATAATCGGAGTGGCGTTCGTCGAAATCACCGCCATACCGGAGCACGTCTTGGTCGGTGATTGGGTCATGAACGAAGAGTGCTTGATCAATAAAGTCCCAAATAAAGCCACCTTGATACATTGGATACTTGTCGATCAAATCATTATATGATTGCATACCGCCCAGAGAATTCCCCATGTCATGCATATATTCACAATCTAGGAAAGGTTTGGTTGGGTTATCTTCCAAGTAAGCTACAATATTTTGGGGCTTTTCGTACATCCGACTTTCAACATCAGAAATGCGATCTTTTAATTCTGGTGTGTGGACAACGCCTTCGTAGTGGACGAGTCGTGAATCATCATGTTCTTTATAAAAAGCCTGCATCGCCGCGATATCTTCGCCAGCATACGATTCATTGCCAAGTGACCAAAAAATGATCGATGGGTGGTTTTTAAACCATTCGTAGTTTGAACGGGCCCGGTCGATCACCGCTGCTAACCAGTGTGGATTATCGCCAGGAACATTGTAAGAAGGCTCGATAGCCCCCATCTTTTGCCATGACCCGTGCGATTCGAGGTTGTTTTCGGCCATTAGGTAGATACCGGCCTCGTCACATAATTGATACCAAGGTAATTGATCAGGATAATGGCAGGTCCGATCGGCATTGATATTGTTAGCTAACATGGTTTGGATATCAGCGCGCATATCAGCCATACTGATAACGCGACCGGTGTGGGCGTTCCATTCGTGCCGGTTAACTCCGTTGATCACCAACCGTTTATTGTTGACGTAAATGACTTTGTCATCGCGCAGCTCGACCGTCCGGAACCCAAACTGATATGGGACGACTTCCAAGAGTTGGTGATCAGCATCGTAAACTTCAATTGTCAATTGATAGAGATACGGCGTTTGTGGTGACCACAAGTGCAGTTGGTCGAATAACATGGTATCAAAGGTTACACTGCCACTACCGGTTTGCGTTTGACTCGTCAGTACTCGCCCGTCATGGTCTTTAACGGTCAGCGCTAAAGTGGCTGGTTCGCCGGTTACTTTAGTAGTGATGTTGAGCTCACCACTTTTGAGATTGGCATTTGGAACTGGTCGGATGTCCAAATCAGTAATATGGCTAGCAGGCTCCGCCAGTATATTGACGTCACGGAAAATACCAGAGAAACGGAACATATCTTGGTCTTCAATAAAGGCAGCAGTACTGCGTTTGTAGACCCGAACCGCTAAAACGTTACCTTGGTCCTGAATATACGGCGTCAAATCAAATTCTGAAGGGGTGAAACTATCTTCAGCGTAGCCAATAAAATGGCCATTTAACCAGACGTACAGGGCTTCTTCTACCCCTTGGAACTGAATGATAATACGTTGCCCTTTAAAAGCATCGTCGAGATCGAAGGTTTTGAGGTACGAGCCGACGGTGTTGTCCGCAGCGTCGCTGAATAGGCCTGGTGTTAATTGATCTTGATTGAGGGTATACGGTGGGCGACGGTAAATTTTACCTTCCCATGGGTATAGCGTGTTAATGTATTGAATTTGACCATAGCCGGCTAGTTCAATATGACCGGGAACTTGAATCGTATCAAAGTCAGTTGCATCGAAATCGGGTTGATAAAAATCAACTGGGCGTTCAGCCGGTGTCTTGGCGAAGTTAAAACGCCAAGCGCCATTGAGACTCTTGATGAAGCGACTACCCGTTTTGAATTCCGCTGTGTCGTGATAATAATGGTGATCACTATGTGCAGGTAATTGGTTGACCCGGAAGACTTCTGGGTCATCTAACCATTGAAGATTAGCTTGCATGAGGAAGCTCCTTTCAAAGTTACATAAATAAAAAACGCTTACAATTATCATAAAACAAAATATTAAATTTTTATATGTAATTTTAGTTAAATTTTAACTAAATGACAACGACTACTGACAACGACAACGGGCGATAAGAAGAATTTGAATCGATAACGTGATAAATTTGTAAAGCGTTACCAAATCTTGTTCTAAAGGTCTTGTGGGGTGTTGACAACAATCAAAAAAAGCATTATAGTCAAACCTAGTAAAGTTTTAGTAAAACTATTTACGGAGGAATTTTTCATGAATACTAGCGACTTAAAACAGGAGTTTACCAAAGCCTTTGATACCAAGCCAGAACGGGTCCTTTTCTCACCTGGTCGAATCAACTTGATCGGTGAACATACTGATTATAACGGGGGCCATGTTTTCCCATGTGCGATTACAATCGGGACATATGGTGTTTATGCACCCCGGACAGATACGACAGTGCGGATGTACTCAGCTAATATTCCAGATGCTGGGATCGTCACGTTTGATGTCAACGACCTTTCATATGACAAAGCCGCTGGTTGGACAGCTTCTTATTGGAACAAGTTTTAAAAAAATTGTCATTGCTCGGCGAACTTACCAAGGACGTTCAGCTTTAACTTCCTTTATTATCGTTGACGCTCAGAGCGTCAAAAACACCGCTACTGCTGAAAACAAAGGTTACGACGCTGGTAAGAAAATCTCGGGGATTAAGCGCCATCTGGCAGTTGATATCAATGACTTTCCGCAGGCCATTCACATGACGCGAGCGAACGTCTCTGATCGAGACGGGGCCAGTGCAATGATCGCTTTACATGCCATGCATTTACGCCAGGTTCAAAATGTCTTAGTTGATGGTGGTTATTCAGGCGTTAATTTTCAGCTCGATGTAGCCAGTAATTTAAACGCAACCGTGCAGGTTGCGAAGCGCAATGAGTTGCATCGATTCGAAGTCATGCCCCAACGTTGGGTAGTCGAACGATCTTTTAGTTGGCTAGAGAATTGTCGGCGACTTTGGAAAAATTGTGAGCGTCAATTAACCACCAGTCTGCAAATGGTCGTTTTAGCGTTTTTAGCACTATTACTTAAGAGATTTTAGACAGCTTCTTAGCACTATTACTTAAGAGATTTTAGACAGCTTCTTAGCACTATTACTTAAGAGATTTTAGACAGCTTCTAATGAATATGGCGGTGCTTGTTACTGTGATTTGTGCCAGCAAGCCTTTCGTCATTGAGTTCAAAAAAAGTATCAAACGTTAGCCAATTTGAACCATGCTTACTGTGGTGCTTTTTGGAGCCACGATTATACAAGTTGGGATCAGGTTCAGGCACCGTCGCCGCTGGGTGATACGAATGTAATGGGACTTAACCTGGATTGGCATCGTTTTGTAACAGACCGGACGATTGACTTTTTTGATAATGAGATCAAACCGTTACGAGCGCTGACACCTAATATCCCTGTGACAGCCAATTTTATGGGTGGCAACCCATCAGAATCACACGGCTTTTATGATTTAGATTATCAGAAGTTTGCGAAGCATGTCGATATTGTGAGTTGGGATTCATATCCTAATTGGAGTAATGGTTACGAAAGTACGGCCCACTGGCCATGAAAACTGCTTTGATGAATGACGTGATGCGGAGCCTCAAGCATGATAACTACTTGATTATGGAAAGTACACCGTCACAGGTTAACTGGCACCCATATAATCGTGCCAAACGACCAGGCATGCACGAAATGGGGAGCTTGCAACAGGTTGCCCATGGCGCCGACTCAGTTTTGTATTTCCAACTACATCAATCATTAGGAGCTTCTGAAATGTTTCATGGCGCCGTCATTACCAACCATCGTGGCTCAAATACGCGGGCATTTAAGGACGTTCAAAAAGTTGGTCAGGACTTACAAAGCTTACAGGCCGCGCATGGAACGACCAGAACTGCAGCTAAAGTCGCTATTGTCTTTGATTATGACAACATGTGGGGCTTGGATGATGCCCGCAACTACGCTAACGAAACCAAAAAGTATTGGCGCACGATTCAAGAACATCACCAGTATTTCTGGGAACATGATATTCCAGTTGAAATTATTGCGACTACTGATGATTTGACGGCTTATGATTTGGTGATTGATCCGATGCACTTCATGATGAGCGCCCGGTTTGCGACTAAGCTTAAAGCATATGTGCAACAGGGCGGCCATCTGATCGGTACCTATATTACGGGCGTCGTTGATCATGACTTCTTAGCCTATCAAGGTGATGGTTTAGCTGACTTAGAAGCAACTTATGGGATTAAAGTTCAGGAAACTGACACATTATATCCGCAACAACATAATGCACTGACTGCTTATCACCAAGCGTATCAAGTGAATGATTATTGTGATGTAGTTGAGACGACAACGGCACAAGTCCTCGGCACGTATCAAAAAGATTTTTATGCTGGAACACCGGCTGTAACGGTCAATCAATTGGGCCAGGGAGCGGCGTATTATTTGGCTGCGCGGACCGATACTGACTTCTTGGATGCTTTCTATAAACGGCTTGCCACAAGCTTGGCACTTAAACCGGCATTGCCAGTGATCAAAGCGAATGCCAAGGTAAGTATTCAAGTTAGAGAGAATGCGACGACGCGCTATTACTTCGTGATCAATTTTAGTCATCGACCAACGACGGTGACACTTGAAGTGCCGTTACGGCAAATTTTTGAGAATCAAGTGGTAAGTGGCAAGCAAGACTCGGCCAGCTATGGTGTTCAAGTCTATATGATGAATAAATAATTAAGTGGGGTGAAATTAATGGCACAAAATGTTGAAAAACAACCAGTAACCAAGAAAAAGTTATCATGGCATCAAATTAATGAAGGCGTTGCCTTTGGATTAGGTAACTTAGGACACTCGGCATTCTATGGTGCGTTGAGTACCTATTTTATTGTCTTTGTCACTAGTGGGATGTTTAGCGGCGTTGCACCAGCTATCGCCAATCGGTTGATTGGTTTAATCACAGGACTGGTGGTGGTGATTCGTTTAGCGGAAGTCGTTGTCGATCCAATCTTAGGCAATATTGTTGATAATACGGAAACACGTTGGGGTAAGTTTAAGCCTTGGCAAGTCATTGGGAGTATTATCAGTTCGGTCTTATTAGTCGTTATTTTCTCAGGAATCTTTGGATTAGCAAAGGTAAACTGGATTTTATTTGCAATTGTTTTTGTGATTTTATTTATTATCTTGGATGTCTTCTATTCGTTAACAGATGTCTCGTATTGGGGCATGGTTCCAGCGATTAGTGAAGATAGTCATGCCCGGGGAATTCTCACGGCTCTTGGCAGTTTTGCTGGGACGACCGGTTGGAACGGCCTGACAATGGTCGTTGTACCAATTACCACGTACTTTACCTTTATCGCAACTGGTAAGCATACCCAAGGTCCACAAGGCTGGCTAGCGTTTGCCGTTATTGTCGGTATTGTGGCAGTCATTTCCGCACTATTTGTCGCCTTTGGAACCAGTGAGAAGCACAATGCGATTCGGGAAGCAGCCAAACAAAAGACGACGATCAAAGGTGTCTTTATGGGCATTATCAAGAATGACCAAATTATGTGGGTCAGTCTGGGTTACTTATTCTATTCATTAGCATACGTGATAACCAACGGGGTTCTATTCTATCTTTTTAAATTCGTGATTGGTAAACCTGGTGAATTTTGGATTGCTGGGGCGGTCGCAACTGTGATCGGTTTTGTGACGTCACCACTATATCCAATCTTGAACCGGTTTATTCCACGGAAAGTGCTCTTTGCACTCGGTCAATGCTCAATGATTTTAGCCTATATTATCTTTATTGTTGCGCAGACGAATTTGACCTTATTGATCATCGGATTAGTCCTTTTCAATATTAACTTTGCCCAATTAGTCACGGTCCTATCAATGACCGATGCCATTGAATACGGTCAATTGAAGAATGGCAATCGTAATGAAGCGGTGGTGCTTGCCGTTCGGCCGATGCTCGACAAAATTACTGGTGCCTTTTCCAACGGTATCGTCGGTGCCATTGCTTTAGTTGCTGGTATGACTGGTAGTGCAACGGCCGCCGATATGACTGCAAGTAATATTCATACGTTTGAACTCTTAGCGTTTTACTTGCCGTTAGCATGTGCAATCTTGTCATTGTTAGTCTTTACATTCAAAGTAACCATTACCGAAAAGAAACATGCCGAAATTGTTGAAGAGTTACAGGCCAAATTGGCAACAGGGGAAGCAGCGGATGTTGCGGTAACGCCTGCATCTGACATTCTGACCACTGAAATCTTAGCACCAGTAAGCGGTCAACCGCTCGCATTAGCGGATGTCAAAAGTGCCGCACAGCCACAAGGCTTACCGGGAGTTGGTTTCGCCATCAGGCCAAGTGATGGTCGCCTCTATGCGCCATTCGATGGGACGATTCGGTTTACGTTCTCAACTAAACATACGTTAGGAATCGTGTCAGCTGACGGTCTTGAAACAATTATTCACGTGGGAATCGGGACGGTTAACCTCCGTGGTACTGGCTTTACGACTTATTGTCAAGATGGGCAAGTCGTACACGCTGGTGATTTACTGATGACCTTTGATCGTGATCTGATCAAACAGAGTGGTTATGACGATGTGGTTGTTACTTTCTTTACGCAACCTGGTCGCGTTACAGCACACACTGAAGATTGGTCAACAGAAGTACAGCATGGTCAATCAGTAATGAAAGTAACATTCAAATAGATTGGAGTTGTCGGTCATGACAACGCCGACTCATTGCGATAATTGTTCGTGTTAGACTTGAGGTATCAAATAAGCACTGCTCACAAAATAGTGGGCAGTGCTTATTTGGCATTCATTAAATTGTTTAACAAGTACGGTACGGGTTAGCGTTTCATCGGTACTTCCATGCCAGTGCTGGTCTTTGCCCGCTGTAACAACAAGTAGTGGGCCGTGCCAAAGACGGCACCAACTAGCGCAGGGACTAACCAATCCATTCCGCTGCTGGCAAGTGGTAAGAAGCTTTGGACATGCGCCATTGCTTGGCCGAAAGTACTTTGGCTAACAACGGCGGGGAAAGCGGCAACCATATCAAAGACGGCGGGGACGACGGTGAAGACGACGACCCAAACATAGACGACACTTGACTTGTGGAAGAGTGGCGAAAGGATCGATAAGAAGATTAGTGCCATGGCTAACGGGTAAAGGAACATCAGGACGGGGGTGGACCAGGCAATGATCTGATTTAAGCCCACATTAGCAGTTAAAAATGAGGCGAGGCACGTGATTCTTAACCAGGCTTTGTAACTCAAGAAACCGAAGTGCTTATGGAAGTCCTGAGCGAAGGCGGCGACGAGCCCGATAGCGGTGGTCAAACAAGTGGTAATGATCAACACGGCTAAAATGGCTTGTCCGACATTACCCATGTAGTGGTTAACGATTTGGTCAAAGGTGGCCCCGCCGTTATCGGATAATTTGAATTGACCTAACGATTGCGCGCCTAACAAGATTAAGAGCACGTAAATCAAGCCTTCAAAGGCCATTGAGAAGAAGCCAGCTCGGGCGGTCACCCACGCGGCTTTGTTCGGGTCGGTTTGGCCCATGAAGTTAACGGCAGTGACGATAGTGACGCCTAACGCCAACCCAGCTAAGGCGTCCATCGTGTTGTAGCCTTGCAAGAAACCATTGGTAAAGCCTGCGGTCTGATAGGCAGCAGTTGCACTGGTGCTACCGGCATGAGCTAGCGGACTGCTGAAAGCTACGGCGAAGATGGCGACTAATAATAGCAAAAATAATGGATTTAATAATTTGCCGACCCGAGCCATAATTTTGCTCTGTTCAACGGACAAGTAGTAGGCGAGTCCGAAAAATGCGGCGGAAAACAACAGTAATGCGAGTGATTGATACTTTGCTGGGAAAAACGGTGCCAGACCAACGGTGAATGATACGGTGGCCGTCCGTGGTGTTCCAAAGAAGGGGCCAATTGTAAAGTGGATGAGAACCATGAAGACAACGGCAAAGGTTGCGCCTAGTGGTTTACCAATGTCATAAACGCCCTTGGATTTAGTGACACAGACGGCTAAAACAGATAGTAAGGGCAATAAAACCGCCGTGATGAGAAAGCCGGCCGCAGCAATCCCCCAGTGACCACCCGCATTTTCGCGCTTAACATATCTATCGAACACCGGCGATTTTAATAGCTGGAGCAAATAACAATTTGATATTTTGCCCCCACCCTTAATCAAGGCAACGTTCTTAGAGCTGTCCAAGATCTATGATTTTTGATATACTTCTATGTAAAAAGCGAGTTTAAGCTATGAAAAATTATCCCAGCAA
>NZ_JAUCAP010000078.1:0-11495 GCF_030361045.1 Lentilactobacillus sp. TOM.63 | reverse complement strand
AACAAAAAGAGCCCTAATCACAAAGTGATTAGAACTCGAATTTAGTTTCACCAACAACAGTTGACGAAGAGCCAGTATTTTCGGACAAAGTAAACAAAAATAGCCGCAACCCATGCATCGGGTCCGGCTATTCAGGCTAAATTAGTTTAAAGCATCATTTAATGGTGGGACAACCTGCTTCTTACGTGAAACAACCCCTGGCAATGATAAAGTTGCATCCTTGCTGAGCTTGCTATTAAAGGCCTTCTCAACAGCATCAACGGGATCACCAATGACGATCATTCTTGAGTCACTATTCAAGACGTTGGTGACAAGAACGAGGAATAAATCATAACCCTTGTCGGCAGCCTCTGCCTTCATAGCTTTCTTGATGTCTTCTTGACGTTTGTCGATGTCACTAAATTCAACAACGTTAATTTGATCAATTCGAACGCTCTTACCACCCATCGTGAATGACTTAGCATCAGAATCAATTAATTCTTGGTCACTCTTGGCAGCAACGTTTGTCCCTGCCTTAAGCATTTCAATCCCATACTTTTCGTAATCAATATCAGCGATCTTAGCCAATGTCTTTACGACAATTCGATCCTCATCTGTGGTGGTTGGTGACTTCAGCAACAAGGTATCAGAAATAATCGCTGATAACATCAAACCAGCTAATTGAACGGGGATGTCAATCTTGTTTTCATCAAACATTTTGGTAATGATCGTACTGCAACAGCCAACTGGTTCTGCCCGGTAATACAATGGTTGATCAGTCTGGAAGTTGGAAATTCGGTGATGATCAACAACGTGCGTGATGGTTAAATCTTTGATATCACTAACACTTTGTTGGAATTCATTATGATCAACCAACATAACAGAATCAACTTCATTTTTAGCGGTTTTGATGATGCGTGGTGTTGGCTCGTCGAAGTAATTCAATACAAAGGCAGTTTCGGCATTCGGTTCACCGAGGGCAACGGCTTCCGTGTCGTAGCCTAACTGGTTTTGCAAATAAGAATATGCTTTAGCAGCAACAATCGCGTCAGTATCAGGACTTTGGTGACCAAAAACTAATTCTTTACTCATTAATATGATCTCCTTTAAAGTAATTTTATTTATTTTGCCAGGCGAGACAAATAATCTTTCTTGGCGAGATATTCATCAAATTTAGTTAAGAATCGACCAATTCGAGGAATTTCATTCTTATTTTTTCGGTAAACAAATTTTAAATCAAATCGGATCTTTGGATCAAACTCAGTAACCCAGATATCATCGTCAGTCATCTTGTTTAAATCAAGGTTGAGTAAGAACGACTTCGGCAATGCCGTGTTGGTATGAGTATTGATCGCAAATTTCAAAATTTGTTCTGGCATCGTATATCTTGCGGCCGTTTGTGGAAAATCAACCATTTGGTTCTTGAACGTTTCCCGCAACGTCTGGTTCAAATAATAGTCTTCAGGATACATCACCCACGGACGGTCACCTGAATACTTTAAGCGAATCTTTTTCTTATCGGCAAATTTTGGATTGTGATGAATAAACAATAAATCATCAGAAATAATCTTCTTCGAACTGTATGGTTTCCAGTTCTTAATCGATTCGTCAGGCAAATACATGATGGCTAAATCGATCCGGTTATTCTCCAAACTTTCCCAAATTTCCTTGCGAGTCAACATATGGAAGTTAACTTCAAGATCAGGATTCTCCTTGTATAAGTCGAGCGCAAAATCCTCAAATACCTTGGTTTCAATGGAAGCTAAGATCCCTAAGTTAATTTGACCAGTTGTTGAGCTGGTTGCTTGTTGAATTTCGTCAGTTGCATCGTTCAACAGGTCATAAATCTGATGGGTTGTTTTAAGCATGATATAGCCGGCATCAGTTAGCCGCAATTTTTTACCCACCGAGTAAAATAATGGTGTTCCAACAGTCCGCTCAAGCTTTTTAATTTGTTGTGTCAATGCAGGTTGGGTAATTCCCAAGATCTGAGCTGCTTGAGTATAGTTCATGGTATCGGTTAGTTGGAGGAAGTACGTTAAAGTTTTTGACGAAAAAATATTTTCCTGAGTGGTTTTCATTCAGTCTCTCCTTAATAGGCCAATACTGACCATTAGATAATTAATACTTAACGGTTACCATTAATAATAATTCGAATTGAAAATACTTTCAATCAATATAACCTAACATGAGATAAATTTAATTAATTGATAGAAATTTCTGATGGTTTTTGCCGAATTTTTGTTGGAACCCCTTCACTTTCGACATCCACCACAAACGAACCGTTCGAATAACGTCCGCCGATTGAGAATTCGCTTGGCAAAATGTCATGAACTCGTTTGCGATCGGTCAAAATTTCCAACGGTGAATGTTCATCGGCGATCGTTTCAAAGTCGATTACGCGATGTGAATTGCTCTTGAGTTCGCGAAGAATCATTACCCCTTTACGAGCCCGTGAAGTTACAGGAATTTCTTTCACAGCCAACTTCTTGAAGGCGCCTCGCTGAGTCACAATGGCCACAATACTGTCTTCATTAACCAATTGCAGGTTAACAACCTTATCATCGCCCCGAAGATCCATCGATTTAACCCCGGTTGTCCTTGAACCGTTAACTGGTACTTCGGGAAGCGTGTATCTGATTGCCAGGCCGTTCTTGGAAACCAATAATAACTGCCCAGCTTCCTCTGGATCTGAAAGATAATTTACAGAAACAACTCGCGAATCAGCACTCTTTAATTTTTCATACATATAGGCATGTTTTTTGTAGGTTCGACCAGGCTTTAAGTCCGCAAATGCGGTCTGCTTAATATGGCCCTCATCGGTTGTAATCAGGAAGTTACCGGGTTCCTTTAACGAGTTGAAGGCAAAGGTCCCAATAATTTCTTCATCGTTGTCTAAACCGATTGTTTGTGAAATATGTTCGCCAGTATCTTTCCACTTAACGTCAGCAATTTCATAAACGGGTCGATAGATCAAATTACCCTTGCTGGTGAACATAAACAAGTGGTCCCGAGCATTGAGCTGTTCCATGAAGATCGGATAATCTTCGTCTTTGAGGCCACTTTCACTTGTCGAGGCTTTGTATGAACGAATGCTGCTTCGTTTGATATACCCATCATGGCTGACCATGACAACCACGTCCTCATCGGGGATCAAGACGTCCGTATTAATCTTAATATCGGAAACTTGGCTCTGAATCTCTGTCCGGCGAGGATTCTGATAGGTTTTAGCCAGTTGACGTAATTCTTTTGACAGAACCCGATTGAGTTCAGTTGAATTATTGAGAATTTTTTCAAATTCGGCGATTTGTTCGGAAAGCTGTTTGGATTCATTTTCGAGTTGGGTAACATCGGTATTCGTCAACCGATAAAGTTGTAATGCCACGATTGCGTCAGCCTGTTTTTCGGAAAAATCGTATTCTTTCACTAAATTATCCCGAGCATCTTTTCGATTCTTACTTGCTCGGATCGTTTTAATGACTTTATCCAAGATTGAAAGGGCCTTAATTAAACCGAGAACAATATGTTGACGTTCCTGGGCCTTCTTGAGATTAAAGGTTGTTCGTTTTTCAATGACCTGTTGCTGAAATTCTAAATATGATGCCAGGATCCGCTTGAGAGAAAGTCGTTCCGGCCTCATGTGATCAATGGCAACCATGTTGAAATTGTATGAAACCTGTAGATCCGTATTTTTAAACAGATAATTCAGAATTCCGGTCGAATCAACATCACGTTTCAACTCAACCACAATGCTTAAACCATTCCGGTCACTTTGATCGCGAACTTCTGCAATTCCTTCGATCTTTTTATTGAGGCGAATTTCATCCATCCTTTTGACCAATTGTGCCTTATTGACTTCATAAGGGATCTCAGTGATTACGATCTGCGATTTATTACCCTTCAATGGCTCGATTGATGTTCGTGAACGAACTATAATTTTTCCGTGGCCAGTTTCGTAGGCTTTCTTAATGCCGTCAATTCCTTGAACAATTGCGCCCGTTGGGAAATCGGGACCTTTCACAAACTGCATCAAATCATCCAATGTTGCGTTCGGATGTTTTTGTAGATACAAAATGGCATCGATCACTTCACCTAAATTATGTGGGGGAATATCCGTTGCATAACCAGCTGAGATTCCAGTAGAACCGTTAACCAATAAGTTCGGAAATCTTGACGGTAACACGGTTGGTTCATATTCAGTATCGTCAAAGTTCAATACCCAATCGACCGTATCTTTGTCAATATCCCGAAGCATTTCACTCGATATTTTACTTAACCGTGCTTCAGTGTATCGCATAGCTGCAGGCGGATCACCATCCATCGATCCATTATTACCGTGCATTTGAATGAGTGGTTCTCGAACTTTCCAATCCTGACTCATTCGAACAAGCGCTTCATAAATCGAACTGTCACCATGAGGATGAAAATTACCCATCACGTTTCCGACCGACTTGGCAGACTTGCGAAAAGCCTTGTCGAAGGTGTTACCATCCTTATTCATTGCGTATAAGATTCGTCGTTGAACGGGTTTTAAGCCATCGCGAATGTCTGGTAGTGCCCGTTCTTGAATGATTGAACGGGAATAACGGCTAAACCGCTCCCCCATGACATCCTCGAGGGTTAAACTCTCAATTTTACTCAAAGCCGCTCCCCCTTAATTAGTTGTGTTATCCAAAATACTGCCCTCTTCTTCGAGGTTGAATTTAACGTTCGTTTCGATCCATTTCCGGCGAGGCTCCACTTTGTCACCCATAAGTGTGGTTACTCGGCGCTCTGCCAAAGCAGCATCGTCAATTCGGACCCGGATCAGGGTTCTGGTCTTAGGATCCATCGTGGTCTCCCACAGTTGATCAGCGTTCATTTCTCCAAGACCTTTGAATCGCTGTAGGCTATAACCCTTACCAAATTGTTTGGAGACCTTGGTAAGCTCCTCATTAGTCCAGGCATACTGGATCTTCGTTTTCTTTCCGGCACCCTTTTGGAGCTTGTACAGAGGCGGTAAAGCAATATAAACTCGACCACTGTCAATCATTGGTCGCATATATTTATAGAAAAATGTCAGCAGGAGGATTTGAATGTGGGCACCATCATCATCGGCATCGGTCATGATAATGATCTTATCGTAATTGGCATCGTCAATATTAAAATCCGCGCCGACTCCTGCCCCAATCGTGTAAATCATCGTATTGATTTCTTCGTTCTTCATGATTTCGGGTAACTTGGCCCGTTCAGTATTTAATACTTTACCTCTTAACGGTAAAATTGCTTGGTAGCGACGATCACGGCCCTGCTTAGCTGAACCACCGGCAGAATCACCTTCAACTAGAAACAATTCGTTTTTACTATAATCTTTAGATTGAGCTGGGGTCAGTTTCCCGGACAGCAGTCGCTCCTGTTTCTTATGACGCTTACCGTGCCGAGTTTCATCACGGGCTTTTCTGGCTGCTTGGCGGGCTTGACGGGCACGTAATGCTTTATGAACCAACGTTTGAGCAAACTCACCGTTTTCCATGAGGTAGTAGCCTAATTTTTCGCTCACAACGCCGTCCACAATTGCTCGGGCTTCTGGGGTTCCCAATTTTTCCTTGGTTTGGCCTTCAAATTGCAAAATTTCTTCTGGAATTCGAAGTGATAAGACCACAGAAAGTCCCTCGCGGACATCGCTACCCTCGAGATTTTTATCCTTTTCTTTTAACATCCCGACTTTGCGGGCGTAGTCGTTAAATGCCTTAGTCCAGGCATTTCGAAACCCAGCTTCATGCGTTCCACCGTCTTTGGTACGGACGTTGTTAACAAATGACAACATGGTTTCTGAATAACCATCATTGTATTGGGCGGCGACCTCTACTTCAACTCCAGATTTAACGCCATCAAAGAACATAACATCGCCAAGCGTGTGTTTGTCTTCGTTCAAATATTGGACAAACTCCTTGATGCCTTCATCATAATGAAAGACGTCTTCTTGCTCTTGACCAGGGCGTTCATCAGTTAATGTGATCTTGGTCCCTTTTAGCAGAAATGCAGATTCCCGCAGCCGTTCTGACAAGGTTGAAAAATTATAAACGGTACTGGTGAAAATCTTTGAGTCTGGTTTAAACGTGAGGGTCGTTCCACTATGTTCCCGGGTTTTACCGGTTTTTTTCAAAGTGCCAACCGGATGCCCACCATTGGTGAAATTCTCTTTGTACTTGTAGCCATCTCTAACAATGACAACCTTCAATGAGGAAGATAATGCGTTAACAACACTGGCACCAACTCCGTGCAGTCCGCCGGAAGTTTTATAACCACCTTGGCCAAATTTTCCACCGGCGTGCAGCATTGTCAGAATTACTTCCGGGGTGGGTTTGCCAGAAGCATGCATCCCAACTGGCATCCCTCGGCCATGATCCTTGACCGTGATACTGTTGTCCTTGTGAATCGTGACATTGATCTCATCACCATATCCAGCCAGGACTTCATCAACCGCGTTATCAACAATTTCATACACAAGATGGTGTAAGCCTCGGGAATCGGTTGAGCCAATGTACATTCCAGGACGTTTTCTAACAGCGTCGAGTCCCTCTAATATTTGTATCGAGGAATCATCGTATTTTACTTTTTGTTTTACCATTTCGTCGTGACTCCTTTTTTGCAATCTACTTCATAATAACCTAAAATCACCACTTTGAAAATAAATTTTGTTGGCGCAAACCGATTATCATGCTAAAATTAAAGGCGCTATATTGGTTCGATACATCCTAATAATAAGAGGTTTAACATGAATTCAGACACAATCCAAATTATATCAATGTTAGTTATCGCTTATCTACTCGGTTCAATTCCAAGTGGCGTCTGGATCGGCAAACTATTCTTTCATATCGACATCCGTCGCCATGGTTCTGGTAATATTGGAACCACTAATACTTATCGGGTTTTGGGACCCATTGCCGGGACGATTGTAATGGCAATGGATATCTCAAAAGGGGCGATTGCCACCCTGTTACCAACTTTTTTCGGGAATTTTACTGTGAATGCGCTAGTTTTTGGCTTAGCGGCCATTTTAGGACACACATTTTCCGTCTTTGACCACTTCAAAGGCGGTAAAGCAGTCGCAACCAGTGCAGGGATGATTCTCGCTTACCGACCCATGTTTTTCTTAATTGCTGCTGGAATTTGGATCCTGTTGATTCTGCTGACCAGTATGGTGAGCCTTGCCAGCATGGTGGCCTTCACGCTGACAACTATTACCACATTTTTTGTTAATGATGCCTTCCTGAGTATCCTGGCAATTGTGCTGACAATCTTTATTTTCTATCGGCACCACACAAATATTCGGCGAATTATGAACGGAACGGAGAGTATGGTGCCATTTGGGTTAGGAAATTACTTTCGAAAGAAAAAGGCAACCAACTGAAATTTAACCGTCATACCAACAAAAGCGAGCGATTCGATGCTGAATCACCCGCTTTTTGCTACCTTAAATTATTAAAAGAAACTAATTTCATATTTGGCATCAAAGGTTTGTTTGCCAGCCAACTCGTTGATTGCAAACTTATGGGCCAAAATACCGTCAGAATCGACAGGATCTGCTAATCCCCACCAGGGCTCAATACAAACGAATGGTGCCTTCTTTGGATACGGCGACCAAATACCTACATATGGCGCATTAAAAACCGTAACGGCGACACCATGGTCATTGGCAGTACTTGCCAGCATCATAGTAGTCTCTTGATGATCTAAATTTAAAATCAACGCGTCATTCTCAAACAATTTGTGTTTTAATGCTAACGGTTTAGTTAAATCTAACTCTCGGGGATTTTCTGGATCGCTGTACGGTGGTTTAAGAGGCGTTCGCTGGTAGTTCTTTTTAGGAGCCACCCGGACAAAGGCATCTTTGAAAGTTCCTTGACCGTCGATGAGCGACACGTTAAACCCAGGATGAGCACCAATTGAGAACAAAAGTTGATCATCGTTTGGATTAAACACGCTCAATTGAACTTTGAGTGCATGGCCAACTAACTGATATGAAATTCTGAGTCGAAAATGGAATGGATAATGTTGGAGGGTTTCTTCATTATCTTTTAATTCCAATTGAACAGAGTTATCATCTTGGTCAACAACATCAAAAAAGTTATCTCGAGCAAACCCATGTTGAGTCATCTCATAAGTTTGATGATTGTATTGATATTGATTATCCTTTAACCGACCAACGATTGGAAAGAGAATTGGCGCGTGACGTTTCCAATAATTGGGGTTGGCTTGCCAAATATACTCAATTCTCTCACCATCGTTTTCGTGAACACTGCTTAATTCGGCACCAAATTCATTAATCTGGACTGACAAATATTGATTCTTTAATGTAATCATTGTAGTCTCCCCGGCTTATCCTAGAGAATGTATCGTGAAAGGTCCTTATTCTGAGCAAGTTTGCCCACTTTATCGTCGACATATTTTTCGGTGATCGTAATGTCGCCCATCTGCATGTCAGGACCTTCATACAAGATATCTTCAAGTAATTTTTCCAAAATTGTGTGTAATCGGCGGGCCCCGATGTTATCAGTATTGTGATTAACATTAGTTGCGATCTCAGCAATTCGATTAATCGCTTCGATCGTGAAAGTCACCTTAATGTTGTCAGTTCCAATCAAGGCGATATATTGTTTAGTCAGTGAGTTCGTTGGCTCCGTTAAGATGCGGACAAAGTCGTCCTTGGTTAGATCATTTAATTCAACCCGGATTGGGAAACGGCCTTGAAGTTCAGGAATCAAGTCAGAAGGCTTACTTTCAGCAAAGGCACCTGAGCCGATAAACAACATGTGATCGGTGTTAACGGGGCCATACTTGGTATTTACCTGAGAACCTTCAACGATCGGTAGGATGTCTCTTTGAACCCCTTCACGTGAAACCTCACCACTGTTCTTGGAATTACCTGGGGCAATCTTATCAATTTCATCAATGAAGATGATACCGGTATTTTCGGCCCTGGTAATTGCATTATGATAGAGATCAGCTTTGTTAATTAATTCTTCTGATGCTTGGCGGGTCAAAATGGTTCGAGCTTCACTAACGGGAACTGTTCGTTTGATTGTCTTCTTTGGCATTAAACCAGACAGCGTATCATTAAGATCAATTCCCATTTGATTCAGCATGGTATTTTGACCGGAAAGTTGTTGGGAAGGATCAGCCATTTCAATTTCAACCTGGTCATTTTCAAGTAGGCCGGAACGCAATTTTTCGGCAACTGACATCCGCTTTTCCCGAACATCATCCGTCACATTTTCCTGATCATCTGCTTCTTGGGATGGCATTTGACCCTGTTGCATCTGGCTGAACATACTCATCAAGTTCTGCATTTCGTTTTGGTTCTTCTTTTTCTTTTCTGCTGGAACCAGTAATTTGACCAGTTTATTGTTAGCACGTTTTTCAGCTTCAACGTGAACCTGTTTATATTCATCCTCGCGTTCGAGCTGAATGGCATTTTCAACCAAATCGCGAACCATTGATTCAACATCACCGCCCACATAGCCAACTTCGGTAAATTTAGTGGCTTCCACTTTAACAAATGGCGCATTCACAATTTTGGCCAAACGGCGGGCAATTTCAGTTTTGCCGACTCCAGTGGGGCCGATCATGAGTAAGTTTTTAGGGGAAATTTCATCTTGCATATCCTGTGAGAGTTGCATGCGCCGATAACGGTTTCTCAATGCGACTGCGACAGCCTTTTTAGCTTCTCCCTGGCCGACAATATATTGGTCTAAAACTTCAACAATTTCTTTGGGTGTTTGGGTAGATTCTGTCAATGTTAATTACCTCTCTATATTTCTTCAGAAATGACATTTTGATTGGTAAAAATGTCAATATTACCAGCAATATGAATAGCAGCTTCAGCAATTTCTCTAGCACTCATATCAGGTGCGTGGTGCTTCATGGCAGTTGCTGCGGCCAAAGCAAAATTGCCACCCGAACCAATTGCGAGAATATCGTCGTCTGGTTCAATCACTTCTCCTTGGCCAGAAACCAACAGTAAATCGTGATCGTTCATCACAATGAGTAATGCTTCAAGCTTTTGCAATTGTTGGTCTCCACGCCATTCTTGAGCGAGTTCAACAGATGAGCGTTTGAGATCGCCGTCAAATTGATTGAGCTTTTTTTCGAAACGTTCTTCCAGGTTGAATGCATCGGCCACACTGCCGGCAAAGCCGACGACAACTTTATCGTTATAAATTCGCCGAACTTTGTGTGCAGTTCCTTTCATAATCACTTTTTCGCCCATGGTAACCTGACCATCACCCGCCATTGCTAAGTGACCTTGATGACGAACGGCGACGATTGTTGTTGCTTCAAATTTAATTGGCATAATAGTCCTCTTTCAATCTTTAGATTTTAATGATGCGTTGTTTCTTGGAAAATACTTCTGATAATCTTTCATTAAATGACTTTTGGTGACGTGAGTATAAATTTGGGTAGTGGATAAACTGCTATGGCCAAGCAATTCTTGGACCGAGCGCATATCTGCCCCATTGTTCAACATCTCAGTGGCAAATGTGTGCCGCAGCATGTGGGGATGAATGCCTGTAGTCAAACTACTTTGATTAATGATTTCATTCATAATGTATTCAATACCACGGGGCGTGATCGGCTTGCCATAGTGGTTAACGAATAGAAATGAATGATTTTGCCCATATTTTTTCATTAATGGTGTCCGAGCACCCTGTTCATAAGCGAGAATTGCTTCTCTTGCATGATTACCAAAGGGAACGTAACGTTGCTTGTTCCCTTTCCCAGTGACCAGCAAGATCCGATTATCCAAATCAATATCCAGTAGCTGTATCCCTGAGCACTCACTCACCCGAATCCCGGTAGCGTAAAGCAGTTCAAGGACAGCTGTGTTTCGAAGAGCCAACTGGTCATCTGGCCCCTTCCTTGCTGCGGTAAACAGTTCACGCATTTCATTTTGGTAGAAAAATCGTGGTAAGTGGCGATGATGGCTTTTCAAATGCACATATTCAAACGGATTAACCTTGAGCACTTCATTTTTCACTAGAAAGTTATAAAACGATTTGAGTGCCGATATCTTTTGAGCAATTGAATTCCGAGAATACTGATGTTCATAGAGCTGGGTCAAATACGATTCCACATCAAATGCATCAACATCGATCAGGGACTTAACGTCTTCAGGAACCGCATCTAAAAAGGCAATAAATTCACTGATCGAGATTTTGTATGCAGTAATTGTATCTTCGGAGTACTGGCGTTCACTCTTTAAATACTGTAAAAACCGCTTAAAATGTTTTTGATTATCCATCAACATCGCCCTACTTGAAATTCATTTCTGCCAAGTAACTGATAATTCGCAAATGTAATCGTCATCATGCACTAATACTATCATATCAAATAAATCACATTCGTGTCTGGATTTATGTGATTAATTGGTAAATATTGAATGCATGTAAGGCATTTGTAAGCATTAAATAACTGGACGTCTACTTCGTAGACGTCTTTTTGAGTACCATAGAATTATTAATTAAGTATGAGGT
>NZ_JAUCAP010000077.1:0-11598 GCF_030361045.1 Lentilactobacillus sp. TOM.63 | reverse complement strand
ACACCAGTACAACGATGGTAACTTTAGCGTTTGTCTCAGTTTTCCTACGCCGCTTTTAGAGATCTCAAACAGTTTCTTAATAAAGTGATGTTGCTTTTCATCCAACAATCCATGGGGATAGTCATGCCGACTCAGTTCTCCCCTTGCGTTAATTCGGTGAGTCTCAACTTCAAGACCCACGGTTGAATTAATCAAATCAGAAACTTGGGTATCCGAATTTGTTTTAGCCAAAGAAGTCCCCCTCTTTCACAGTTCTCTCTACAATTACTTTTTCTCGTAATTATCCGGCTTGCCCATCACGCCAAATAATCGTTGCCGCAATTCGTCTGCATCCATATCTGGATGCTCTTCAAAACCAGTGAAGGGCTTTGGATTTTCATGGGCGCGATTTTGGTAACGGTTTGCCATTGATAAGCCATATGACATGAGTGAACCGTCAACCTCGTGATCCATCAGGGTCGCGGCCGGAGTTAATTTGGGATTATCCAACCGATCCTGCATCGTATCCAAGATCTCTTGATACTCCGGCCCCCACTGAATGGTTGCGCCAAATAATTGCAGCTAATCGAGGAAGTTCTGGGCCTCGTGATGATAAATTGTCTGCTGGGTCGGACTTTCCATCGCAACAACTTCATTCATTGCCCGTCCCTGATCCAACTTCAGGTTAATCTTATCAGGAGTGGTAATCGGTGGGGTCATCATGAAGTAGCTCAACAGAATTCTAAAGAATCTGACCGCCGAGGTTCGAACTCCAAGAGCCGTTGTTGGGTCCAAATCAAGCATTCGTAACTCAATATAATCCGTCCCGTTTTTCACCATGTGAGTCAAATCGCCATTCATGGACTTCAGACGCACACTGGTATGATATTCAGCCTCACTAAACAAATTGCCATCCTTAATATTTTGTTCAATATTATCCACATATTCACGAACCGAACGATAATTATGGGTAACATCCGAAGTGAGGCCATAATGCGACGACCGAATGCTTCGAACCTCGTGACTTGGTTGATCTTCGTCAAGTTTGAAATAATTTCTCTCAGCAATTGGACTGTTACCAAATAAGTATGTAATCAACCATCGATAATAGCCAAATCCTTGTGCCAATTTGATATAAATATAATTAACAAATTCGGCATAGGAGTCGTACTTGTCACGCTGAGACTCCCAAACGGTCTGCAACACGTCATCATTAATGCTGACATTTAAATGAACCCCAACAGGTAATCCCTGGGTATCGCTGCGCGTTTTAATCCACTTTTCATAATAGGCCTTTTGTTTTGGATCAACGTTTGCGATTGGAATCGACCGTTTATCTTGCGGAAGAACTGGCGGCATACTCATTGGCCAGAGTAGTTCGTTTGGTTCTAGAGCATTTCGTAGAGTATCATTCAGGGCCATCAGATAATGCATTGCATCAAAGGATTTCCTGGCCGTCGGGGTAATAATCTCACTCTGAACCTGATAAACATCTGTTTTAATAAAATGATTTTTTCTTTGATTGCCTAAGGCTTTGGGATAGGGTTCCTTTGTCAATTGCCCGGCTGAATTGACCCGAATCGTTTCAACTTCAATTCCCATATTAAAATCACTCGCACTGCCCACAATCTCATTGTTAAATATGGTTTGCCCAATATCATCAAACATAGATCTACCTCCTCGTATTGCTGGTGTAGAAAAGTTATCTTACTCTAACGCAATTGACTTCATTTTTCAAAAGGTTTCTGTATTCCTCATTACTTTAATTGTACGTCAATTCGCCAAATTTCTTCAAAATGACGTCTTCCCAACTCTGCTCCCACCATTTTGTTATATAATTATTTCAATACACTTTGGAGGACATCAGCATGCAAAAGCCAAGAATCAAAGGTATCGGGTTGGCCATTTTGGGGCCATTGCTTTGGGGAATTTCGGGAACAATTGCCCAATTCCTCTTCACAAGTAAAAATGTTAGTGCCGACTGGCTGGTTTCCGTCCGCATGTTAGTTTCCGGCCTTCTTCTTGTTTTGTTCGGCCTAATCACGGGTGCCAAGGCGAGTTTGGCAGTTTGGCACAATCGAGTCGATGCACTTAAGCTAATCTTTTTTAGCTTTGTTGGCATGGCGGCTTCCCAATATACATATTTTAAGGCCATTGAGTTTGGAAATGCAGCAACAGCAACCATTCTGCAATTTTTATCCCCAGCGGTCATCATTATTTACCTCATGTTTCGAACTCGCAGCTTGCCTCGCCGCATTGACGTTATTTCGCTCATAATGGCGTTATCCGGGACAATCCTGTTAGTGACTCATGGGAGATTAACCACCTTGGCAATCCCTTTGCAGGGGCTTCTGTGGGGGTTAGGAACAGCAGTTACCGCCAGCATTTATACACTGCTCCCTGGCAAATTACTGAGAAAATACGGTTCAATCCCAATTGTTGGTTGGTCAATGTTAATTGGTGGCGTATCCTTCAGCTGCTTTTATCAAGTTTGGGCCGAGATGCCGGCCTTTTCCTGGCAAACATACAGTGGGGTTACCTTCGTGGTAATTTTTGGCACAATGCTGGCATACCTGTTTTACCTCCAAAGCCTCAGTTATATCCAACCGACAACTGCTATTGTGCTGGGCTCCTTTGAACCACTTTCGGCAACAACTTTATCAATCCTCTTGCTGGGAATTAGCTTTGGTCTCCCAGAAACAATTGGTGGCATTCTGATTCTTGGAACAGTTGGACTTCAATCCTGGGCAGCCATGCAAACTCAAGCCCCAGTTTCATAATTAGCGCACAAAAAGCTGATCGATTTCCCCAATTGGGATGGCAATCAGCTTTTGATTTGTTAATCAACTTTTTTGTATCGTTCCGCTTCTTTCGCATTTAAGCCAGCTTCTCGCAGTTTGGAAGCCACCGAAAAGCCATCTTCCTTATCCACGTGGATTTCAACAACTTTGGTAGTTCCTTGGTGCGTCACCATCAAAGTTTGAATATTTAATTGATTTTCGGCCATAATTTTACCAATATCGAAGATAACACCCGGCCGGTCTTTTTCCACGAACACCTGAACCACCGTGCCATCTTCGTTATAATCGGTCACGTCCAAGAAAGCATCCAATATGTCATTGTTAGTGATGATTCCCACCACGGCGCCCGCACTCATAACCGGTAAGACGCCAATTTGGTACTTGCGCATCTCATAAATTGCATCCTCAAGGAAATCGTCGGCATTAATCGTGTGAACAGTTGGCTCCATGACATCCTTAACCGTCATTTTATTCAATAAATAGTTATATTCATAAATTGATAAACTAGTGGCCTTCGATGGTGAAGCTGCTTGAATCGTCCCTTGGGTCACCAAGCCGACCAATTCGCCGTCATCAATCACCGGTAATCGATGAATGTTGTTCTCTTTCATGATATTCACCGCGACACTGACCTTGGTCTCGGGCGGCACGGTGATCACGTTATCGGACATAAAATCTCTTACACTCATTATTTAACCTCCCAAGTATGCTTTTTGAACTTCTTTATTAGCCAGCAATTCGGACCCAGTGCCGGTCAGTTGAACTTTCCCAGTTGAAAGAACGTAACCTCGATCAGCAATTGACAATGCTTTTTTGGCATTCTGTTCGATCAAAAGAACGGTTGTCCCCTGTTTATTAATCTCTTTGATAATATCAAAAATTTCATTAATAAAAATTGGCGCAAGGCCCATCGACGGTTCATCCAATAGAATAAGCTTGGGATTAGCCATTAAGGCTCGACCCATGGCAAGCATTTGCTGCTCGCCACCGGACAACGTTGCGGCATCTTGATTTTTCCGTTGTTTCAAAATCGGAAACCGTTCGAAAACTTCATCAAAAGTTTGCTTAATTTTGGAACGATCCTTCACCAAGAAAGAACCCATTTGCAAATTTTCCATCACTGAGAGGCCTGAGAAAATGTGCCGGCCTTCCGGGACTTGAGAGATCCCTTCAGCAACCACTTTAGGTGCCTTCTGGGACTGAATTTCTTTATTTTCATAAATAATCTTGCCTCTTTTGGGCTTCAGGAGGCCGGAAATCGTCTTTAAAATGGTCGATTTACCTGCACCATTAGCGCCAATTAATGACACAATCTCACCTTCGTTAATCTCAAAGCTGACGCCCTTGACGGCATTGATCACGCCATAATTGACAACTAAATCATTCACTTGTAGTAACATTGTGTCATTACGCCTCCTCACCTAGATAAGCTTTAATCACTGCTGGGTTCGCCTGGATTTCATCTGGGGTTCCTTGAGCTAGCAAGGAACCATGATCCAATACATAAATGCATTGGGCAAGGTTCATGACCAGCGACATATCATGTTCAATCAACAAAATGGTAATGTGGAAACTATGTTGCACTTTTAAGATCAATTGAGTGAGGTTGGCAGTCTCTTCAGGATTCATCCCGGCAGCTGGTTCATCCAAGAAAAGGATTTGCGGTTTGGTTGCCAGCGCCCGAACAATTTCTAGTCGGCGCTGGGTGCCGTATGGCAAGTTTTTTGCCAACACATCAACATCATCAGTCAATTCAAAGATTGCCAATAATTTCTTAGCTTCTGCCACCAGCCGCGCCTCAGTTTTGTAGTAACTAGGGAACCGGAAGATGGTTGGGATAAAGCCTTCTTTGAATTTGCTGGTCATAGCAATTAACACATTATCCAGCACACTCAGATTTTTAAACAATCGAATATTTTGAAATGTCCGCGAAAGCCCCATATCGGCAATTTTATACGCCCGTTTACCATTGAGCGGGTAAGTCCCATTTTCACCGCTCAAAACAATTGAACCAGATGACGCTGGAATTACACCAGTCAGCAGATTGAACAAAGTGGTTTTCCCAGCCCCATTCGGGCCAATCAGGGCAACCAGTTCATTGTTATCCAAATGCAGGGAAACGTTGGAAACGGCAGTCAAACCACCGAAGTTTTTCACCAGGTTCTCAACTTGTAATAGCTTACTCATGATTCAACCCGCTCCTTTCGTTTTGATCGGCTGAAAATCTTTTTGATGGACAATTCCCAGGTCCCTAGCAGCCCAGATGGTTTGAAAATCATAATCAGGATCAAAGCAGCCGCGTAGATGACCATCCGCAGGGCCCCGAAGTTTTGCAACACGGTATCCAGTACGCCCAAAACAACTGCCGCAACAAACGTGCCGGTGATACTACCGACCCCACCAAGAACCACAATGATCAAAATCGAAATCGACTCCATAATGCCAAAATCGTTCGGTGCAATGGTTTGCAGGTACGATGCATGAAGCGAACCGGCAACGGCTGCTGTTGAAGCGCCAAGAACAAATGCGGCTAGTTTCCACTTAGTGACATTAATTCCCATAGCCTCAGCTGCAATCTCATCTTCGCGAACTGATTTAACTGCGCGTCCAGCCCGACTATGAATGAAGTTGACGATAATGATCGTCGTAACGCAAACCATAATGTATACCGTTGGCCAGTCAGCAAATTGCGGAATATTAAACATCCCAGCTGCCCCACCAGTGATTTTCATATTATTAATGAGAATTCGGATAATTTCTGAAGCCCCCATTGTGGCAATCGCAAGGTAATCACCTCGAAGTCGCAACGTTGGCACCCCAACGATCAAGGCGGCGATAATCGAAATCACGATGCCGATAAAGATTGATGCATAGAAGCCACCTGGCGTGCTGGCGGTTTGTGTGACGATTGCAGTCGCATACGCCCCAATTGCCATGAAACCGGCATGGCCAAGTGAGAACTGACCCGCGAACCCAATAATTAAGTTGAGGCCGGTCGCTAAAATAATATTAATACCAATGGTCACCAACATATTTTCGATAAATGAATCGATCACCCCAACCAAAATCAAAGTATTCATTAAGTAAAAGCCGGCAACCATCATTATCAGCCAAACTAGATTGTATTTAACATTTGCTTTCAAATTAGATCACCTACACTTTTTCTTTGGTATTCTTGCCGAAAATTCCAGCTGGCAAGATCAATAGAATCACAATCAAGACGAAGTACACAACGGCATCTTTGTATGCGGACAGCCCAATCGACTGGACAAAGGTTTCCAAAATTCCAATGATAAAGCCACCAACGGAAGCGCCAGGAACCGAACCAATGCCACCAAGGACTGCGGCGACGAACGCCTTGATCCCAGGGGTCATCCCCATCAATGGATCAATTGAGTTATAATACAATCCAATCAGAACACCAGCTGCTCCAGCAAGAGCTGAACCAAGGGCAAAGGTAAACGAAATCGTCCAGTTAATGTTAATCCCAACCAATTCGGCCGCATCAGGGTCAACAGAAACTGCTCGCATTGCTCGGCCCATTTTGGTTTTCTTAATGATCAATTGAAGCAGAACCATCAACACACATGCAGTAACCAAAATAAGAATCTGAATATTTGAAATCAAAACACCGCCAATATGATAGTTGACCTGCTTGATAATCTGCGGGAAATCGCGGGTGTTTGAACTGAATAGGTAAGACATCCCATTTTCAAGCAGAAATGATACCCCGATTGCGGTGATCAGTGCAGTGATCCGCGGAGAACGCCGCAATGGCCGGTAAGCGAAGTATTCAATGATAACCCCACTAGCCGCCCCAACGAGCATCGCCGACAATAATGCACTGATAAAGTTGAAGTGCCAGACATTAATGACGTAATATCCCCAAAAAGCACCCAACATGTAAATATCACCATGCGCAAAGTTGATCAGTTTGATGATCCCGTAAACCATTGTGTACCCGAGAGCAAGCAACGCGTAGATACTTCCAAGTGAAAGCCCATTAATAATTTGCTGAAAAAATGTTTCCAAAATGTGTTCCTCCTCTCGAGGTAAAGTTATTGGCTACGTAGCTGAATGATGCTCCACAAAGCAGAAGCTTAAGCACCTGGCTACGTAGCCGAATGATGCTACACCAAGCAAAAGCTTGCACATAAGCACCTTTTCCAGAAATCCAAAAATCAGGATTTCTGGAAAAGGAGACTTATGCTCCAGTTTTTAACCGCTTGGTTCCGCATACTACTTAATATCAAACGAATTGCTTACCTTACCCTTGGTCAACTGTTCGATTGCAATTGGTTTCTCTGGGTCATGGTTCTTGTTCATGGTAATTTTGCCTGTGACACCGTCGAAATCTTTGATGTTTGCGAGACCCTTTGCAATTTTGACAGAGTCTGCAGATTTTTCGTTTTCAATGGCTGTTTTAATCATGTAAACCGAATCATATGCAAGGGCTGAGAATGTTGGCGCATCTTGGTGATAACGGGCCTTGTACTTGTTCATGAATTTGACAGCTGTTGGGTTATCCTTAGCAACATCATCAGAGAATGGGGTCGTGTAGTAGATCTTGCTTGCGTTCTGATCACCAGCAATTTGGGCCAACTTAGGATCGGCCATGCCATCACTACCAACGATTGGAACATTAATACCAGCTTGACGGGCTTGCTTAATAATCAAGCCAAGTTCGTTATAGTAACCAGGAGCATAAATTGCATCAATCTTCTTTGATTTAAATGAGGTCAAAACAGCGTTGAAATCTTTGTCACCAGCAGTGAAGAATTGGCTATCAACCACTTTGCCGGTGTAAGCTTTCTTGAAGGCTTTTGCCAAACCAGTTCCATAATCACTTGAGTTATCAGCGTAGACGGCAACCCGCTTTGCTTTCAATGTATTGGTCATGAATTTAGCAGCAGTGCTTCCTTGGAAGTTGTTTTGGTAACATGCTCTAAATACGTAGGGTTGAACCTTGCCACTCTTTTGAAGCGTATAAGCTGGGTCAGTCGCTGAAGGACTCACACTTGGAACAGCTGCCTTTGTGATGTTTGGAATCTCGGCAGTCCCGGCATTGGTTGTTGCCGGGCCAACGATTGCCGCAACCTTATCATTATTAACAAGTTGAGCTGCAACGGACGCCGATGTGTTAGTTGAGGTCTTGTTATCGCGAATAATCAACTTAATCTTTTTCTTCTTACCATTTACATTAATTCCGCCATCTTTGTTAATTTCAGCAGCCGCAAGTTGGATCCCTTGCTTCTGTGAATTACCATAGCCGGCAGCGGCACCGGAAAGTTCCATGTTAACGCCAATTTTGATTGTGTTACCAGTTGTTTGGTTCCCTTTAGTTGTCGTTTTGGCGGTACTACATCCGGCAAAAATTCCTGCAGTCATTACAATCGCGGCCATGCTGACAACTTTCTTAATCATCGTTTTCTTCATAAAATCTACCCACTTTCACTATTTATGTATCTAATTTCTAATCCCTAACTTTGATGCGTTAAATCAAGATAAGCACTATTTCTTATATTTACCCCTCCCGAAAGATATAAAAAAACCTCATTCGTTTAATGAATGAGGTTAAAAATCTTGATTGATCAAGCCCTCATCATTAAAAATGAAAATAAGGGCTCAACTTACTGATGACTTGCTAGTGATAAACTAGCTCGCAATCAATGTCGGGTCCTTCATCTTTAATAATAAGGCTAAATCTTGGCTAAGAGGTGCTGCCATGACGATGTTCATATCTGCATTAATAATTTTCATGACCGCTACCTCCTTACCAAGATTTAATGATTGATTAGAAGTATAGTAATCCTCTCATAAAATGTCAACCTTTCTAATCAAATTAGTTTACTCTTATTATTTATTAAAGCCCATAAACGTGATGTCTATGGGCTTTAATGACAATGAATATTTTATAAGATAATCAATTTTCTAGGTGCGGTTGTCAATCTTTCGTTTCCTTGGGCAGTTATTAGCAGGTCATCTTCAATTCGAACGCCGCCCACTTTCGGCAAATAAATTCCAGGTTCAACGGTCATCACATTGTTAACTTCAGAAATGTTTGATTTCCAACGGGGACCAAAATTGGGTCCTTCATGAATGTCCAAGCCAATTCCGTGGCCACTACCATGTTCGTAGTATTTCCCATAGCCTTGCTTGGCGATGTAATCTCGCCCGGCAGCGTCGACTTCTTGACCGTTGGCACCTGGCTTAATGACATCAAACATCAATTCTTGGGCGTTATAGACAATCCGGTGGATCTTTTTCAGTTCATCACCTGGGTCCCCCAAAGCAAACGTCCGGGTACAATCTGATGTGTAACGATCAACATAAAAGCCAAAATCAACGGTAACCATATCACCCTTTTCCAACTGTTTAGTCGAAGCTGATCCATGGGGTAATGCCGACCGATACCCACTGGCGACAATCGTATCAAAACTGGGCTTCTCAGCACCGTGTTCCAACATCCAATTATTTAACCAATTCGACACCTGTCGTTCAGTTTGGCCGATTTGGACATGTTTGATTAACTCGTTAAAGCCTTCGCTTGCCAGGGCAGTTGACTTGCGCAAAGTAGCCACTTCATCGGCGTCTTTTACCTCACGAAGCTTTTCAACCACGCCATTTTCGGCAATTAAGGCATCGCCGAAGAGCTTACTGAGCGTCTGATAGAGCTGGAAACTAACGGAGGTCTCAAACCCAACTCGTTGAAATTTCGGTCCAGTTAACACTTTATGGGCGACTTCATAGTAATCACGGGTGATTTCAAGATTAATGTCCTTTGAAAGTGAACTTTCCAATTCAACTTGATAACGAGCATCGGTAATCAGGGTCAAAGAATTCGGGGTCGCCACTAAGCAGCCATCTCCAGGTAATCCTTGAAAGCCGGTTAGGTATTCCAAACTAAATGGATTTGTAACGATAAATGCATCCAACCCAAGTTGGGCCATTGTTTTCTGAAAACGACTGATTCTTTGATTCATTCCGACCACACTCCTATCATTATTTTTGCTGCTTAACCACTAAATACATAGCGCTCATGATCGACCAGCAAGCCAACTGATGTCATCATCACGACAACCACGATCAGGAAAATCAAGACAACCGTCCAGCTTGACGTCAAACTATGAACGTACCCACAAATCATTGGCCCAGCAGCCGCTAACAGATAACCAAAAGACTGCCCCATGCCAGAAACGGCAGCCGTTTCATTCGGGTCACGAGTCTTCAGGTTAAATAAGGTCATTGCTTCACTGAAAGCCATGTTCGTCGAAAGCCCCAGCAAGATGCAGGCCGCGACCGCAAACCAGAAACTCAGGGTCGCCAGCAATAAGCTCCCCAGTCCTGCAAAGAAGATGACGGCAATCGTCAAAACCATGGTTGACTGCCGCTTGGCCTCACTGATGATTCTCGGAATAATAAATGAAAATGGCAAAGCAGTTATTTGGAGTAGTCCCAGCAGATAACCGGCAGTATTCTGCTTAATTCCTGAAGCCATCAAAATCGGTGGCAGCCAGGTCAAAATTGAATAAAACAACAATGACTGTAATCCCATGAAGCCACCAAGTGCCCAGGCTAGCGGTCGCTTCCATGGTGAAGTTTGCGTTTGCCCCTGATGATACGATTTCTTCTTATTAGTTGTCATTTTTGACTGACTAATACTCAATAAAATAGCCACGATAATGGCAATGACTGGAATAATTGAAATAAACTGCATCATGACTTGCCACGAAATCCATTGGCTGATAACGGAACTAAACCCGGCCGAAATCGCGCTCGATAACGACATCGCAAAGACGTACATCCCAGTGTAGGTCCCAATTCGCATCGGAAACAAATAAGAAACCAGCGTCGGCGCCAGAACGTTTAACATGGCAATTCCACAACCGATACAAATCGTTCCAATCAGTAATCCCGTAAAAGAATACACTCGGACAAAGTTTCCAATCGCGAGTAACAACAAGTCCGCCATCGTGACCATTAAGATTCCAAATCGCCGGATAAAAAAGGTAACGGTTGGTGACAATAGCCCAAAACAAATCAGGGGGATCGTCGTCAAACTCCCCAGAAACCATTCCGGTAAACTAAATGAATTTTGAATATTTGCTAAAATTGGCGGGACAACTGTAATCGCCGTCCGCATATTTGCCCCAACCAGAAATATGAGTAAGGCACCAAGAAGAACTCGGTGGGACACTGGCGTTGTTTCTTCTTTCATTTAAAATTCTCTCCTCAATTATGAAATTCTACTTCAGTTCTTTCTCTAATAGTCGCATTTTTCGCCCCATTTGATCGACTGAGGTGCCAATTTGTTGATAACCAAACTTTTCATACAGTCCAATGTGCTTGGTAACGATGTATGCTTTGCGGAAACCAACCTGAGTTAGCTGACTCTCGGCAATGGTGACCAGCTGCTCGCTCAAATGACGACCCCGATAGGCCTCACTCACAAAAACATAGCCGATGAACGGCGAATACCCGCTGGCTTTAACAATGTCTTCTTTGACAATTGCACAAAAGCCGACGAGTTGATCACCATCAGTTAATACAATCACGCGCTCCCAATCCAGGAAGTGATGGGCGATCATCTCATTTGCTAAATATTTACCGGCTGGCCAGGAAACGGCCCCAATTAATTTAGCAAAATGGTGCCATTGAGGATCGTGATCCGCTAAGATAATCTGTTTCAATTTTGGTCTCCTTTCTATAAATTAACTCCAAGTGATTCAATTATAGACTATGTCAACCACTCCTGAATAAATTCAGGAGCTTGTGAGAATAACACCTCACGGTGTCACGACCACAATTTGCTTAGATA
>NZ_JAUCAP010000076.1:0-11615 GCF_030361045.1 Lentilactobacillus sp. TOM.63 | reverse complement strand
TGTGGTAAACACCATTTTAAAGGAAGCTGATCTTTTTTGTCCGAACAGCGTTCGGATTAATTTTACAATCTACCATACCTTAAGAATATTGCTTTCAACTCACTTCATGAGTTTTGCTGAAACTCAATTCTTCTTTGACATTTGTTACTCTGTACTACCTTATTGGATATCCATTATTAAACCCACATACATGGGGAATACTCGTTGTAGCACCGACAAAGAGCGGTGCCGTCGGGATCACCCCCACATACGTGGGGAATACATCTGAAGTAAGTGTGCCAAAACGAATTCATAGGGATTACCCCCACATACGTGGGGAATACACTAAATCATAGTAGCTTTCTGGACCATACCCGGGATCACCCACACACACGTGGGGAATACATGCTGACTTGATCGTCTCACAAACTGTTCTGAGGATCACCCCCACACACGTGGGGAATACTAAGCAACCGCTTGCGGCGTGATGTCGTCATAAGGGATCACCCCCACACACGTGGGGAATACTTCAAGATTCTATGTATGAAGAAAGGAAGATTAGGATCACCCCCACACACGTGGGGAATACTTTGCCTATTAAATCGATTAGCTTTGCCATGGGGGATCACCCCCACACACGTGGGGAATACCTAGTTATTTAGGTGTTGCATCAAGGGGGGCTAGGATCACCCCCACACACGTGGGGAATACCTTTAAATCCTGTTGAAATTACATGACCAAAGAGGATCACCCCCACACACGTGGGGAATACCAGGTTCAAATTATAAAAGTAAAGCTATTATCAGGATCACCCCCACACACGTGGGGAATACAAAGTTTAGCAAGTACAACTGCTGCGATTGGTAGGATCACCCCCACACACGTGGGGAATACACTAAAGGATCCCTGCTATAACGGCATTCTCAAATTTACAAATGGCCTTTTTCAATGAGTTTGATTGCTAGGTTCAATGTTGCCTTTGCATCTGCCAATGCATGATGCGGCGTTGAATTATCAATTTGATACGCTTTTAAAACGGTATTCAATCGATAATTATCAAGAAACTGATTTGATTTTTTTACCATCGGCATTATATCCAGCATCTCATTAGTTAAATCAGATTGATTAGTTTGATGAAAGGCTTCCGAAAGAAACTCCTGGTCAAACCGCAAATTATATCCGATGACGGTTGAACTGCCAACGAAATCCTTGAGCTTTTGCAAAGCCAAGCTTAAATCGATTCCATCGGTTGCTAATAGTTCTGAAGAAATATTAGTCAATTCTGTTATTTTCTTCGGAACTTCACAATCAATCTGAATCAATTGATCGAATTGGTCATATTCACCATTCTTAGTTCTTTTAATCGCACCAATCGAGATAATTTTGTCCTTCATGGCATTCAAACCGGTCGTCTCAAGATCAACTGCAACGAATTGGCGATTCGTCTGATTAGGTTTATTGGATTTGCGTTTATTCATCATGATTTTAGCCCGATGAAATTTCGCGGCATTACTAAAACCGTGCTTTGGCACTCCAGGGACAACCTTGAGTCGCATCATCAATGGAATCCCATCAAAATCCACGACTTGGTACTGCTTACGAGTCGTTTTAATCTGGTAACCCAATTCATTATTGGCGTTATAGACCATTGTGGCCTCACCACTACCAATATTTCGGTTAATTCGATCCCATAGCAAGTCCCGAATCCGGGCACTCACATTGCCAACGTACACGCCCGTTTGGACCTCTTGATACCACTTGGTCAAATCTCCCCGTAAAGATTGAGGCACTTTGGTTAGTGTCACGACAATCATCAGCCATCATCCTCTTCAAATTCATGGTATTGAACGCCAAATTTCTGCAGACCAAGCTTGTCATCCCACAGATTAATGACACCGGCACTGATATTTGTTTCAGTGACTCCCAAAATTGACTTTAAATCAGTCACCATCCGGACCAGCAATTTACCATCCTTAAAAGCGTCTCGCATCGCCAGCCGGGTTTTGGTGCCAATATCTTTGTCATCCCCATACTTAGCAGTCACCCTAAAGGCAAGTGGAATCGAAATCTCAGCTTTGTATAAATCCGCGAAATCATACACAAAGGATAAATCGTGACCAGTATGGACAAAGCCCAACCCAGCAGACGCGCCCAACGCACAAATCACACTGTAACTCAATCCATATAATGCTTGATGCGCTGCCGTGAGGGCTTTATTAATCGGTGTCCCTGCATCGAAATTATCGGGATTATAAGCTCGCCGAGACCAGGGCACATTCGTCTTCTGAGACTCGTTTCGATACACTTGGCGAACGCGACTACCTTCTTTTCCCCTCAATTCCTGCATCGATAAATCAGAAACGTCTTCACCGGGAAATCTCATCTGATACATCTTTCGGGCAACGGCCACCCGGGTTCGCGTATTCGAAACCAGCCTAGCCTGAGCTTCCAGCAGCCGAGAAGAATGATTCAACGGGCGGCCATGGGCATACTGACGAACGCCTTGCTCGCCAACCCAGACGACGCCCATCCCTGCATCACCGATTAGTTCCATTGCCCGATGAGAAACATCAACCCCTGGTCCTAATAGCAGGACACTCACAATCGCGACGGGCACAAATACCGTTCCTCGATTGTCCGTCACCAATATTGCACTATCTTGGCGATTTAGTTTCGCATGCTCCAGATAAAGAAAGGTGACCCTGTCTCGAATCCGACTCAATTCTGATAGTTCCGCCTTTTTTGCTCCAAATTTTTTTGTCATGATTTAGCCTCGAGGAATAACCGTCATCAAGCCCATTCCAAATGCCTTTTCACGACCGATTCCATTTATCAGGGCTTGCTTAAAAGTGGCAACATCAGCCACTCGCAAAAAACCTTCAAATGTGACCCGACTCAATCGACCGCCTCGACCACCTTGATCGGGCTTTCTGCGGAGAACCGGCCAATCTCGACTAATCACGTCAAACGCTCGGTTATCCGCAGCTTCGATGTTATTCACCGTCTCTTTTTCAATTAACTGAAAGCCCGATTTTTCGGCTTTCCCCACAAGCCATTGCCGTTGTTGGGCAATCGTAATATGCGGGACAATCCGGGGCTGCTTCTTCCCTGGTTGCTTAATTGCATATGTGGGATTAGCCGTTAATCGAAACTGCATCACTTGTCCTTTTTGAATGCTTGCCAGAAAAGGATCATACGATTTGGTAACTGCCGTCCCAGCTACGCCATACGTCGCGAGTTGGGTTAAATCTGGCGCTTCCTCACTGAGAACAAGCAAATATTGCTTACCGTTAAGTGGATCAATTCGCCACAAATGGCGCCGTCGTTTGCCCGTCTTTACCTCAGCTGGAAAGCTTTGTTCAACCCAGTTGTGAAAGGCGCCGAGATGCGTAAGATCTTTTGTTTTTTGGCGATTATTGACGTCAATTTCTACTCTTGATAAATACATACATACTCCTTTCTAGAGAAAACCGAAGATGTCGTGCTTCGTTTCTACGGAATTATCGATCTCTGCTTGTTTGTTTTCAAAACATGGATTTTGCAGATCCACGTAATCAGTTGCAACTGCTCGATAGCCATGGCGCCGATTCCGCTGGTCAAAGGATTCAACGCGATCTTTGATCATCTTACTGCGCTTATCAGGTAATAAATTTGCGTCCGAAATGATTGCAACGTCTTTGACCAATTCATTTCGACGCTTGCGCCACTGGTACCAATGGGACGCTTGCCAAGACATCTTTTTCAAAACGGCAACCGGATCACGATCTGAGAATGTGGCTGTCTGTAAAACACCGGCAGGCACGTTTGAGCGGCGTCCCAAAAACAACTGAAATTTCGGGTGCTTTAAGGCAGTTTCAATTTGTTCAATCAACTGCTCATCTTCACTGCCGAGCGCGGCCATGAACACAGCATCTTGAATGTAATCCCGGTACGTAATCTTTCTGGTACCCTTTTTCCATTCAACCGTCTGAAAATCACTCAATGCCTTTCCTGGCTGGTCCACGCGAACAGCAAAAGCCAAATCATTTAACGCCGCGATTCGCGGATCGTCTCGCTGATATCCGAGCGCCGCAGAAATCATCCCAATAATTGCACTCTTTGAGGGATAACCGTCACTTGTTCGTCGGGAAAACGTTGCCTCATTACCATATGATTGTAGTGGGGAAGTCAATTTAATTGTTAGTGTTTTCATCCTGGACCACCTTTGTTAATTCCGTGGTGACTTCATTCAAAAGATCAGCTAAGTTGTCAACCTGATCAGATTGTTTTGATTCATATTGATGATTAGCCAACACAACAGTTAACGAAGGTTTCGCAACAAAGCTAAGGGTTGCTGAATATTCATCTTCAAGCTTGTTAATCGATGATTGAACGTAGCCGTTCTTTGAATTAACTGACGCTTCAAACGCTGAAACCAGATTGACTGGTGTATCTGGTCGAATGGTAACCATCACATAGTTGGGTAACGTTTTGTTGGCAAAGGTATTTTGTTTGCCAGTTGGCATTGATAATAAAAATGCTTTGATGAAATCCGTTGCGCCCTTAATCGCGTCCGAGGAACCAAGGTTGTGAGCTAATTCATTGACGTTTAAATTAGCATACCGATAGAGTGTTGAGGAATTAAATTCAATTGTTCCCAGCATTGCCGCACCAGTGGTATCTTCAGACTGCAAATCATCCAAGGCTGTGTAGTAATCGAATTCTGGAACAACTTCATGCGTTGAAATGGCATGGGCAACCTGTGCGGAACCTTCCACGTTTAGTTCAGGATTATCGGCTACCATTCGCCCGAAGAGTGCCAAGTCAAGAGAATTGTCTGTCTTTAACACCTTTTTGACTTCTTTTTTATCAAGTTCATCATGATCAACGACATATTGAGCTAACTTTTCAATCTGGCCGGGACTGACTAATAATAACGCACCCGTTTCATTATTCTTATCAAGTTTGATACTGGCAGCCTTAAAGACTTCACTTGTCTTTGCCAGGGCAGCCTTTTCATCTAAGGAAGAATCCAGAGACATCAACTTGCTGGCCAGTAATTTAGCAGCTTCCTTGGTTCTCGTGCCGGTATCAACGCCTGATTGTTTAAAGGATACCCGCATCGCCCGTTTCCAACTCTGTGAAGAAACTCGCGAACGGGTAACACCACCATAAAGAGCAGTCTTAGGTGCGCCCGTATCATCTCGATTGATGTTTGATGAAGGCACTGTTTGCAAGACATTTAGATCGATATATACATTATTAGTCATTAGTTTTTTCTCCTTCAGCTGTTACTGTTTGTTTGATGAACCGATAGTACTGTTGACCCCAAGCTAAACGGACTTCATTTGCCTGTCGAAACCCAGTCTGGAATAAATACAGATCGCCAGCCAACCTAGGATAATCAATTTTTTGATTCGGCATGCTAGCTTTTAAAATTTCAACTAAGTGGGTAATTGAGTTGATCACGCTATTCACGTTGGTTGTTCCCAAAAGCGCCTGTACCCGGCGATCTAAGGCAGTCCGAGTCGTCTCATCTCGACGCAAATTAGCAAGCGCTGCAAACAAAGTGAGCCCATCTGCTGATTCGGCCTTGTATGAGGCTCCAGCGGCAAAAGACTCCTGACCCTGCTGATGAATTGCATAGAGGCGAATGGCTGTATACATTGAGATTTCAGCCTTCGTGGGTTTCCCATCAGTACTTAATAATTTCTCATGTTTTAATCCCATATCCTGTTCAATTTTGACAAGTCGCTCGATTATAAATGGCCACACTTTTTGCGCTCTTGGGCTTGCAATTGTCGCGGCACTTCGAACACCAGCTAAAACAGCTTTATTTAAATTTCCATGACCATAAAGTTCTTTAATAATTCCGGCAGTCCTTTTTTTAATTTCAGTTGCGATCTTTCTTGCTGATCCCATTGGTTCACACCCTTTCTATGATTTCAAATCTGCTTGAACCTGATACCGTAGCCGGTTATTGACGGTAAAGATATTAACCAGGCCCTTGCTTTTATCGACCACGCCATTAACATCAATGAAGCCAGCCATGTCTCGTGGTGAGCTCGATTGAATAACCTCATTGGCAGTTTTCAAGACGTAGCTTTTGATCTCTTTCTTCCATTCATTGCTCTTTTTGTCCCGGTCTTCTTCGTTTGTCAAGCTTCGCAACCACTTATTAAACGGGCCATTTAGCCCATCATAAAAGGCCGCACTCATTTTGTTGGCAAATGGACGATAATCAAGATTACGAATGTGCGCAATATTCACCGCAAACCGCCAGTAATCACTTCCCACCTTTTGGGTTAACTCAATCATGTCTTCGATCCGGATCGGCCAGCGCTGTGCTTTGTCAGGATTCTCATCAAAAAGAACATCCGCATTAATATGCATATCGTCGTAGACTTCGGCAACTGGGGATTGAGAAGTCGCGTTGCCATCACTAATGAGGGCAACGGAGGCTAGGGTTAACAAGGTACTTTGTGGAATCAGCCCTCTATCTTTAAGCACTCGTAACCATTTAACAATTTCCGGTTCATGCTTATCATTGGCTTCTTCAACTTGGACATACTGTCCGAAATTCCGCCACATCGCCGTTCCTAGCGATCTCAATCCCTTAACGGCCGGTCTATAATGATCGGTCCTTTTATCAAATCGCCAAACCGTCATTGGTTCGATAAAGGCATCGTCGCTCTCAAACATTGGCAGCCCAGCACTAAAGATCGTTGGGGTGCCTTGCTCATCCCAATTAATATGAAGTAGTCGGCTCCACGTGGTGTATAACTCCGCCAAATTATCTGGTAAGTTTTGCTTCTTACGATCTTCGACATACTGAGGAACAGCTTGTTCCCATACTGGCTTTGGAGGATTATATGGTTTGTCCTCCTCAACCAGAACCAAATTCAACATTAATGTTTGAAAAAGGGTATCACCATCCGCAAATACCGGGCCAAGCTTGTAAAGCCAGCCAGAAGCAGTTGAGAATTTATCGGGCATCTCAATCTTCGTTTTATCGGTAACACCCGTAAAATTTTGATAGGTAATCAGCCACCGGGCAAGTTCATCCAATTGAATATCGTTTTTGAATTCATCAGATTTAGGCGAAAATAATGACGGTGTGTGGCCACTTTCCGAAATCTGCCGGTTAATTTGCTTAATTGCCACCGTTCCCGGCCCTTCGGCACCAGCAATTTGCTTCTTTTTCGGTACAAAGTGGTTATAGTCATCCTCAGTAACTTGGTAGAAGGGCTGTTCACCAAATAAGTCAAACCGATCTGCATATCGTTTTAAATACGTGATCACCATTTGAGTAAAGTGACCATTATTGAATAGCTGCTTCCACGTATCAAATAAGTCCTCCTCAATGTTTTCCTGATCATCCCTATCCACTTCACCAGTATCTCGCATCGAATCTTCATCAACGGTCACCCAATCATACGGTTCATCGTCTGCATCAAATCGTGAATAAACGGCGGTCAAAATTGCGAGGAGAAAACGTAAGATCGCCAAATCTTGGGAACGCATTTCTCCAGACAGCGCTCGATAATTTTGAGCATTCTCGAACAATTCAATTAGGGAAACCATTTGTTCTTGGTTGGTCTGTCTGTCTATTACTTTAATCCAAGAATCAGTTGTTAAGTTAAAGTGTTGCTTTTCCATTGTCGTCCTCCTTTGAATAACTTAAGCCAAATCGGGAAGAATAGTTCAAATGCCAGTCACCTAAATCAGCTGATAGGTTCTTGTCTAGTGGGAGTGCCAGTGCTCCTTTTAACCAAACATCGGCTTGCCAATCCGGATAATATTTACTTGTCAACGTTTCCAAGTGCTTAATTGCCCGGTCAATATCTGGCGTGACCGGAGAAGGAACTCTAATAACTTGTTGCGCAATCTCTTGAGACGAAATGTTTTGAATTGACTTAGGCTTATCTGATTGAGTATCTGTGACTAAAAAGTCCCCCTCACTCGTGTGTTGTAACAAAATGACCTCAAGGGTTTCTTTGATATCCCGAACAGTGGCATTTGCACGCTGCTCATCAGTATCAATGTTTGGCTTGGTTCGATCTAACCAGCCATGAATCGTATGCTTTCGGTATCGCGGTGCCCCTACTTGAAATGCTTGCGCTTTATCACGCTCCTTTTTAAGATTGTCATTAAACATTTCTCTTTCCTTGTCGAGCTCTGGCATCTCGTCAGCCGTTATTTCAGCATCACTTTCCTGATCGTAAACCTTTTGTACTAACACTGAAATGTCACCAGGGATTGCAATTGTCTTACCCAGGAAATGATCGGTTTTCATGAGTAAATATTTCTGATAAACGGCTTCATTAGCATCCCCATATTCGCCAGGACCACTAATTCCCATCACAAACAGTTGAGGCGTTTGGAGCTCTTTGGGTCTGGTAATATGATGCCGATGTAAACGGCCAGCCCGCTGAAGAATTAAATCCATCGGGGCAATATCGGTATAAAGAACGTCAAAATCGATATCAAGTGATTGCTCCAAGACTTGAGTCCCAATGACAATCATCTTAGAAGGTCTTTGACCATTCTTTCCAATGGCTTGTTGAAGCTTTTCTTCCTGCATCTCTCTAGTAGGGGCCAAAAAGCTTGAGTGGAGGAGCATAAAGTCAATGCTTTGGGGGACAAATTTAGCAAGCGCCTGTGCCCGCTTAACAGTATTGACGATAATGCCCGCAATCCCACCATTAGCAATTTGGTTTACAACAGCTTGCATCAACTCCTCATCATCCAAATTAATTCTGTTAACTTGCAGCCCAAATGGTGCCTGATCACTACGGCCGGCAAACTCTGTCACCTGGTTTAATTTCTTGCCATCCAAAACGCTCAACAGCGGATATGCTTCAGTGTCCTGCCAATTGGCTGGCGCCTCAAATCCTTTCGGAGACCGTTTACCGTACCTACCCTTTAAATACGAGGTAATGAGCGCATTTCTTTTTTCTTTTGGCAAAGTTGCTGACAGTATGACAATCGGCACGTGGTACGCACCAAGCCAATTAATGGCTCGATATAAGTATTGGTTCATATACGCATCATAGGCATGGACTTCGTCAATAATGACAACTTTACCACTGAGTCCTAAATGTCTTAAAAATAAATGTTTCTGCTTAAGAGCCATTAACAGTAAATTATCAATTGTCCCAACTGTAAACTTGGTTAATATTGATTTCTTTCCACTGAACCAGGAATTGACCGTCACCGCGCCTAAATTCTTGGGGTCAGCGTCATCAATATTGACTGCATTGGTCAAGTTCTGGTAATGTTTGTTAAATTGAGCTTTCCCATGCATTAACTTGATTGAGAAATTCTCATCTTGAGATTTCGCAAGTTTCTCCAGCCAATCATTAACTCGATCAAACATCGCGTTAGTTGTTGACTGGGTTGGCAGCCCCATAAAAACGCCATCCTCGCCATCAATATAAGCAAGTTGTTCGGCAGCAACAAGGGCAATTTCAGTTTTTCCTAAACCTGTGGGCGCTTCCACGATGATCATTCCGGGATCACGGGTTTCCGAAATTGCTTTCGTTATCGTAGCCTGGACTGGCCGGGCCTTAAATCCCCAGCGAGTCTTATAAGGATCGTTGGTTGTTGAAACCTGCTGGGGAACCCACTCTCCGGTAGAGTTCCAATTATTGATTGCATTTTGGAAACGAGTGACGGTATCAACGTCCTCACTCGATTCATTTAACGGTATTAACGGAAATAATTCCGCATCTTCATCATTGGTCAGATACTCACTTGACGCTAGCCAGTCAGCCATAATTAGCAAGCCTTCTAAAATAACTGCTTGTGGCTGGGTAACCATCGGGACTTCTTCCACAGACTGATATCCAGATAGTTTCAAGCCATAATCAAAAAGTTCTTTTTGAGTCTGCTTCCAGATTTTTTGAATTTCTGCATCGGTGTCACTCAAATAATAATTGGCCGTATAGGTAACAATTTGCTTTCGAGGAGCCTCCTGAGCTGGCGAACCATGATGCCCACCGATGATCGCCCCAACTGAGTTTGGCACACCATAATGTTCCAGAATTGCTTCGCCAGCAATTGCGTGCGGAGATGCCCGTGCAGAAGACAAATCGCTTTCATCTAGTTCAGAAAAACCGCTTCTGATTAATTTCTCCACCAGTTGATCATCTAAATAATCGTCACGGATATAAGAACGCTTCTTTTGAAATGCAGGAGTTGCCTTGCCAATGTCGTGGGTAAATCCAAGAAACTTGACTAGTTTTTGCACATCCTCATCAGATCTTTCATCAGTCTCATCAGGCGACGTATATTTCAATAACTGCCTTTGGCTGTCACTGAGCCAATGATTGTACAACCAGTTAATGGTATTCTTCGCATCCGTCAGATGGATCACCAAAGGCAGCCAAAGTTGCTCATCATGTTCGAAATTTTTCTTGGCCCATAAAGCGGTTACATTTTTATGCAATTTCATTGTTTTAGTTTCCCTTCGTTTGAGTTCATCTACCCCTAAGCTTCAACTAAATCAATTATAATCTAAATCCTTGTTAAGAAAACTACGATATAATTTATTACTTACTAACAAATAATTATCCAAATTCAATAATACTGAATCATGTCCCATATACTAATGAGCACCCGCACACATGGGAAAATACAATTATGAAGGACTTAATGCCCATCGAAGCCTAGAATCATCCCTACATATGTGGGGAATACTGTCGACTATTTGGCTGTTTGCTTGCTGGCGCAGGATCACCCCCACATACGTGGGGAATACAAAAAATAACCCTAGCTAAAAGCTACGATCTAAGGATCACCCCCACATACGTGGGGAATACTTATCGAAGATCATTACAATAACCAAGCGCCTCGGGATCACCCCCACATACGTGGGGAATACGGCGACGGCTTTACCGCTAATCCTGATACTTGGGGATCACCCCCACATACGTGGGGAATACAGAGGAGCAGTATGATTGCCTTCCAATGAGTTAGGATCACCCCCACATACGTGGGGAATACTCTTATCACCTCCTAGAATCCGTACTCAGTGTGGGATCACCCCCACATACGTGGGGAATACACTAAACGATCCCTATTAAATCGGCATTTTCAATTCGGCAAATGTCTGTTTCCAATCACTTTATGATCAACACCCTTACAACTTAACGACATAAAAATAGGCCATGGCAACTTCTTCCTATCAACAACAAGCTAACAGGAAGTCTTCACCATGACCCAAATCAAACTATTCATCACTAACATTGGCACTCTTTTGAATCTCTGGCGACAAATCGTACATCTTTGCCGCCTCCGTTAATAATGCGTGGTACGCATACGCCCCGTCCCGGTATGGCTCAACAACCACTTCATCAGCAATCTTTGAAAATGGCTTTTTGCCATCCTTTTCTTGAACGGAGTCTAAATCCGCAATAATCTTCTTCTCAACATCTGAATAACTACCTACGATTTGTTTCGTCTGCAAACTGCCACGAATAGAAATTTTGTTCATATAAATTCCTCGCAATCTATCGGTTTTATTTGATGCGCGTATATTGCCTCAACACGTTTCCACGCAATATATCTATCTATATGAGGTAGATTGTAAAATTAATCCGAACGCTGTTCGGACAAAAAAGATCAGCTTCCTTTAAAATGGTGTTTACCACAAA
>NZ_JAUCAP010000075.1:0-11703 GCF_030361045.1 Lentilactobacillus sp. TOM.63 | reverse complement strand
TATCTAAGCAAATTGTGGTCGTGACACCGTGAGGTGTTATTCTCACAAGCTCCTGAATTTATTCAGGAGTGGTTGACCATCACCTAAAACAAGCAGTTTACTGGCCAAAAGTAACGTGGCCATCAAGCTGCTTGTTTTAGTATGCTCATTTAATTTCAAAGCCAGCCCCCTAATTGGACTCCCTAGTTTAGAATTGTTATAATCTAGACAAGAAGAAAAATGGGAGGTTTCACTATGAGCAAATTAACAAATTATATGCGGCTCACCAGCGTTTTAGTCGTTGGCTTGATTGCACTCATTCTCCAATTTGCCCTGAAGCTGCCGCTTTATTCGCAAATTGTCATTTCAATAATGGGTTCGCTAATCGCAGGCTTAATGTTTATCGACATGGTGAAAACGATCCGCTCTGGTAAATTCGGTGTTGACCTGCTGGCAATCACCGCCGTCATTGCAACCATTGCCGTTGGCGAGTATTGGGCAGCCTTAATTGTGCTGTTGATGCTGACAGGTGGCGACGCCCTTGAAGATTATGCCGCCAATAAAGCGAACTCCGAATTACAATCATTGCTGGAAAATTCACCGCAATCCGCTCATTTAATGCAGGGTGACAAAATCGTTGATGTTAAGATTGACCAAGTCAAAGTTGGCGATCGCATCGTGGTGAAGCCTGGTGAAGTAATCCCAGTTGATGGGACGATCACCCAAGGAACTACGACCGTTGACGAAGCTTCTCTAACCGGGGAATCCCGGCCAATTGACAAGGCAGTTGGTGAGACGGTCATGTCCGGTGCCGTCAACGGCGATCATTCATTTGATCTGATTGCTGATAAGACCGCTGACAAAAGTCAATATCAGAATATTATTCGCCTGGTTAAACAAGCAGAAAGTACACCCGCTCATTTTGTGAGAATGGCTGACCGTTATGCAGTTCCGTTCACGATTCTGGCTTTCCTAATTGCCGGCGTTGCCTGGTACATTTCGAAGGATCCGGTTCGTTTTGCGGAAGTGCTGGTTGTCGCCTCCCCCTGCCCGCTGATTTTAGCGGCACCAATTGCCTTAGTGTCAGGGATGAGCCGCGCCAGTCGAAATGGCATTATCGTTAAAAGTGGGACAATCATCGAAAAACTCGCGAATGCCAGAACCTTTGCGTTCGATAAGACTGGTACCATCACCCAGGGACATTTAACCGTTGATGAGGTTTTTGCAACAGCTGGTTATACCAAAGATCAGGTACTCTCATTGGCGGCCGGTGCTGAACAGCAATCCAGTCATATTTTGGCAAGATCATTAGTTGCCGCCACCCCGGATAACATCCCCACCGCAACCAACGTGGAGGAGACCACTGCGGAAGGCGTCCAAGCAACCATTGATGGCAAACTTGTCAGAGCTGGAAAACCAGCGTTTGTCTCCAATGAGCCAATTAATGTAATTGACAAAACAACTGTTTACGTATCTGTCGATGGTCACTATGTCGGCTATGTGTCGTTCTCAGATGAGTTACGTCCTGAAGCCAAAGCTGTGATGGCCGATTTACACGGTCTGGGAGCCAACCAGATCATGATGATTTCTGGAGATCGTCAAGCCATCGCAGAAGATATTGCCAACCGAGTGGGAATCGACAAAGTTTATGCTGATCGGCTTCCTCAAGAAAAAATTGATGTTATTAAAAAAGTTGAGAAGAAGTTACGACCAGTTGTCATGGTCGGCGACGGCGTTAACGACGCGCCATCCCTCGCATTGGCGGATGTGGGCATTGCCATGGGAGCTCATGGGGCAACCGCAGCAAGTGAATCCGCCGATGCAGTTGTCCTAAAAGATGATTTAAGTTTAGTTAGTAAGGCCGTTAACATCTCCAAAGGGACCATGACAGTTGCCAAGGAATCCGTATTGATCGGGATTGCCATCTGTACAATTCTGATGTTGATTGCCAGTTTTGGGGTGATCCCGGCAATCATCGGGGCTCTGTTCCAGGAAGTCGTTGATACGGTCACAATCCTTTGGGCATTACGAGCCCGTAGCGACAAACGAACCGTGAAGATGAAGCCAAGTGGGACATTCCAGGCGTTTGGCTAACCGTAGGAGATTGTGACGAAAGGCGAATTGATCCCAGCATTTAAGTAAAAGAAGTAATACATTCTGGATTTTGGAATGCATTACTTTTTTGGCTTAAATGGCCGGGATCAGCTGTTTGGCGCAAGTTTTATCAATATAAAAAGTGGAACCCAATTTGCATTTACACTTTGCCGACTAATGGCTCAACGCTCTGGTAGCTGCTGGGTGATGCAGTGGATGTTGCCACCGCCAAGAATAATTTCCCTGGCTGCCACCCCAACCACTTCTCGATCAGGATACAAACGCTGCAGGGTCTCCTTGGCTCGCTGATCGTTTGGGTCATCAAACATCGGGAAGACAATCCCACCATTAGCCGTATAGTAATTCACATAACTGGCAGCTAAGCGATCGCCGGCCTTTCTCGGGAGGGTTCCGGCCACTGCATCAACGCCTTCGCTTTCGACTTCAGTAATCGTCACTGGGGTGGGTAAATAAAGCTTCTCAACTTGAATTCGCCGACCTTGAGCATCCGTTGAATGAGCTAAAATATCAGCGTTTTCCTTGGAAATTTCATATTGGGGATCAGTGAGATCATCCGTCCACGCCAACGCCACGACACCAGGCTTCACAAAGTTGGCAATGTTATCAACGTGGCCATTGGTTTCGTCGTGATAAATACCGCGCTTTAACCAAATCACCTTGGTCACCCCTAGGGATTGCTTCAAAATCGTTTCAATCTGCCCTTTAGACAATTCCGGATTACGCCCCTTTGAAAGCAGACACTCCTCGGTCGTGATTAAGGTGCCTTGGCCATCAACGTGAATTGACCCACCTTCCAAAACAAAGTCAGCCAATCGATACCGGTCGACCTGCGTCAATTCGGTGATCTTCTGGGCAACGCGATCGTCCTTGTCCCAAGGGAAATACAGGCCATCGATAAGGCCGCCCCAAGCATTGAACTGCCAGTCAATACCTCTTAGCTCACCTTCATCGTTCTTCACAAATGTCGGGCCGCAATCTCGTACCCAAGCATCATTGGCAGAAAGTTCCACCACTTCAACCTCTGATGATAATAAATGGCGGGCATTTAGGTACTGATCATCAGAACCCCCCATTGTCACATGCTCAAATTTGGCAATTGCCTTGGCGACATTGGCAAAGGTTCGTTGCGCCGGTTTGGCACCGTTTCGCCAATTATCCGGGCGCTGTGGCCAGAGCATATAAACCCCTTGGTGTGCTTCAAATTCGCCTGGCATCCTAAAGCCGTCTGCAGTTGGCATTGTTTGTAAAGTTCGCAATAGTTGTCATCCCTTCCGGCTTGTCAGCAATTTCTTAGTTGGCAAAATTATACCAAATTCCCCACAGCTAACAAAGAAATCCGTTCTTCCAATAACGCTTATTCAGCCGGTTGCTTATTAGTGGCTTGGGTCATTTTACCATCCATAATTTGATAAGTTTTATCGGCAAATTCCATCAATCGGACATCATGAGTGACAACGACCACTGCTTTATCACGGGTTTCAGCCAACTCTTTGAATAATTTACCAACTTCAGCCACCCTGGCACTGTCCAAAGCAGCCGTCGGTTCGTCCGCTAAAACAATATCCGGGTTAGCAAACAACGCCCGGGCAATGGCGACTCGTTGGGTTTGCCCACCTGACAACTCGCCAGGAAATTTGTTAGTTAGGTTCTCGATGCCCAGTTGCGCTAACAATTCTTTTAATTCAGCCTGATTAAGATTTCCTTGCCGCTTGACCTTGTTCACGAAGTCAAACTGCTCCTTGACTTTCAGGTAGGGCACTAAGCTATATGATTGCAACACGAAGCCAATTTGGTTTAACCGCAACTTATCTCGCTGAGCAGTAGACAGCTTGGCCATCGATTTTCCTTCGACTGAAACTTCGCCTGAGGTCGGCGTCTGCAGACCACCGGCAATCGTCAAGAACGTGCTTTTCCCTGATCCAGATGGGCCCACCACCAAAATTAACTCACCGCGATCGGCGGAAAAATTGATATCGTGGAGCACGTGAACCTTACTGACGCCTGATCCAAAGCATTTGTTAATATTGTTAAGTTCAATTACTGACATGTTATCCTCCAATCACTTTAACGGGATCCACGGTGGCAATCTTCTGGGCAGGGATTGCCGATCCAATGAAGCCCATAATCAGCAGGCCAATCGAGATCCAAGTTAAGACGGGTAAATTAAACGCCATTGGCACCCCAATTGGAATCACACTAGCGGTTGCAGCGGTTAGAGCCGCTCCAATCACTAACCCGGTAACCATAAGAATCAGCGACTGACTGGTAATGGTCGACACAAGCGTCCTTGCAGGAATCCCCTGCGCCCGCAAAACAGCATAAATCGGCAAAGCCTGCATCGTTAGAATGTACAGGAACACCGCGATGATGATCAGTGAAATGATCATTAAGAAACCGATCATGAATCCAAAGGTCGTGTTTTCAGCGGAATAGCCCGGCAGCTTCGAAATAAAGTACGAAATTGAGTAAGTCTTCAAATGATCATCTTTGGCGTTATACTTGGCATTTTTAGACACAATTGCGCTCCCAACAACTGGCACGCCTTCCATGGCACGTAAATGTTTCCAGCTCGGAATCGTTCCATAAATGACTGGGGCAACATTTAACTTAGCATTCTTTGTGAAGCCAACAATCTGATATTGATCATTAAATGAGTTCAGCGTGACCTTATCACCTAATTTGTAGCCATCATCCTTGAATTTCTGATCGACGACAACCTCATGATTACCACGAGCTTTGCGGCCAGATGAAATTTTTAAATCATTAATGATAAATTGGCTTTTTTTAGCACCAATGAATGATGCAGAAATTTTTTCCTTGCCTTTGTGTTTGGCAACCACCGGCGTCGAGCCAATCACCGCTTCTTGGGCCGATAGTTTCGCGTCTTTTGCCTGGTCAGTGGTGATAACTGATTGGGTGAGGCTCACATTCGAATCTTTGTTGAGCACAATGCTTTTAGCATCCCAGGAATCAATTGCTTGGGTGTTCTCACCCGCAAGGCCAAACGCCAATCCCGTTAAAATGAAGATCAAGTAGGCAATTAAGACGATCATTGACACGATTAACCCATACCTAAGCTTTTCGTGTCGAATTTCTTTAAGTGCAAGATACATTAGATGTTCCCCTTTCCTGCTAATAAGTTTAGTGCGTCTCTAAATCGGTTGAGAACCATTTCTCTACGATCCGGTTTGATCAAAATTTGCTTAATGGTTTCGTGGCTTAAAATCATGGCAGCCCATTCTCGACTGCTGAGTCGATCTGCTTGCGATTCATCATTGTTGCCAACCAGTGACTCATTTCGGGTGAGGTGCATTTCGATCAACTGTCGGTAATGACTGCTCATGACACCATCCACAAATGAGCTGACCTGTTGCATATAAACCGCCGGATTAAATGTTTGGGTGGCGACTTCTTGATCGATCCTAGTATGAATGTCCTTCATTGCCACACCGTAGATATAACGATAAGCATCGGTGAGATCGTCAAAGTACTTATAAAACGCTCCCCGGGCAATGCCAGCTTTCTTCACGATGGGGGCAACTTGGGCTTCGGCCAGCGGGTGGGTACTAAATTCTGTCAGCAACGCTTCTTGAATTTTGGCCCGTTTTTCAGGGTTGAGATTTAAAAATGTTGATGTTACCATGAACTGCTCCCTTCAATGACATCATGTCACTTTTTCTAAAGTATACACGGCAGATGACACCGTGTCAACTTTTTTAAATAAAAAGAGGCTGAAACCCCAAACGATCAGTTTAGATCAACCTCTGATTAGCTTATTTAATTATCCGATGATTGGTTGTTCAGCATAACTAGCCCTGATTTGCAGCAGTTTCTCCAAGGAACAAACCGCTTAACGGTTCATATTAATACGCCGTTGTCGAACGCAGTAATTCAGGATTGCGGTTACTCAACAAGAATGCGTGCCCGCCATCGAAAATCATACTTTCAAATTCTCGGTGAGACCGGAATTTCGTATATTTGATGTCACTTGGTCGTAAACTGCCGCGGCCATTTAATTTCCTGGCCGGCAAGGTTTGGATTGAATCATCGGACACCAAGTACAGCCGACCGTTGTGGGGATTGTACCCCATTGATTGTTCATGAGTCCCAGTCCGGTGTCTCAACATTTGCTTAGCCAAGGTAACGTGGATCGACTTAGCACCTAGTCGAGCTTTATAAAGCTTAACCATGCCGCCTGAAATGCCCCACCAATATGCATGACCTGAGTTATCAAATGTCAAATCATGCCCGGCAGGAACGTTGGCGCCACCATTACTCATGTGGAACTTGATTGCCCGATTAGGCTTCAATGATGACATGCTGATCCGCTGAATCGTTGACCAAGTCGTTGGCTTCATATCAGCCCGATCACGCCACATCCAAATTGCGTGCTGCTTCTTGTTGTATGCTAGCGATTGACCATGACCGACATTGAACATTGGGCCAACTTTCATTCCCGGCGTGCTCTTGATGAGCGATCCTTGAACTTTTGAAAGGCTCCAATTGTTCAGGGTACTCTTGTTATATCGGACAACGAATCCTTTACCATGAAATTGGTGTGGTGCATACAGCACGAATAAATACTTACCTGCAAATGCTGCCGCCTGTGGGTTGGTCAAATCACGACTCGACTTTCCCAACGCCATGTGCGTGTTTGGCAACAAATACTTGGTCTTCAAAGCCCATTTAGTCCCGCTGACGCTTTTGATTGTATCGACGCCGCTTGGATTTTTGGACCAGCCGTAGTTTGGATTGGCTTTGACAAACTTAACCTTGCTGTTATTCACAACCCGCAAACCAGAATAACGACTGATGGCATTACTGCGCTGGACATACGTAGCCGCATTAGCCGTGGTACCAGCAACTGCAGCCAAAGATAGGCCGGCAGCTACCCCCAATAATAGATTTCTAAATTTCATAATACCCCTCCAGATATATTTTTTAGAATAACTAAATTGTACTATTATTATCAGAAAATACGATAGCTTGCTGCTAATTTTTTTAAAGTCATTTTTGGCCATCAGGATAACATGGATGCCCTTATAGCAACCGTTCACGACCTAATACGACCGATCCGCCTGCAATACTTCTGGGCAATGGTTAACCAGCAAATTTCCACGTGAACTGCCATCATAGGCGATTCCTTCAAATTCCCGTTTCGGGCCGAATTGGGTCCACTCAAAACTGTGGTTGGTCAAATGCCCATGACCTCGTAATCCCTTGGCTGGGAAGCTGGCAATTGAAGCATCTGACAGCATTAGCAGTCGCTTGCGAACCGGGTTATAACCCATACTTTGGATTCGAGTTCCAGGCAGGTGTTTCAGCACTTGGTGAGTCAATCGGAACTTAACCGAGCGTTTGTGAATCTTACCCTTAAAAACGTATGCGCCCCAACCTGGAAATGACCAAAAATAGGCATTTCCAGAACGATCAAAGGTTAGATCATGGCCGCCAGGAACATGGGTCCCGTGACTGTGTAGCGAAAACCGAATTGAGTGATCTGGCCGTAATGTTTTCGTCTTAATGTGCTGGATATAACCCCAATTGCTAACAGGCACTCTTGGTGCTTTTTCCTTATCACGCCACATATAAAGGCCTTTGTTCTTCCAATTATATGCTAACGATTGACCGTGACCAGTTGTGAAAATCGGCCCCACTTTAATGGCTTTTTGAACCCGTTTTTGAGTTGTTGAATACTTCTTGTGATGCTTCACATAGGCATCCCGCAACTCCTTTGGATGTAATCGAACGCCTATTTCGTCCAACATTTGCGTATTAAATCGAACAATCCGGCCCTTGTTGCGCAAATGAGTTGGGCAATAAACGATATACATATACTTTTTCCCGGTCATGGCAATAGACTGAGGGTTACCCCAGTGCTGGCCGTTTTTTCCAGGTGACGGCAAAATATATCGAGTGATAAACGTCACTTTTTTGCCTCGCTCCGACTTGATTTTATGCGCTTTGGAAGTGTGGGCAACGTGGTAATACTTATGGGGAACTTTAACGTAATGAACTTTTTTATTGTTCAATGTGCGTAAACGACCTCGATACAGCCCTGATGACCGCTGATAATAAACCTTGTATTTGGCGTGAGCAACAATCGGCGCCCCCAGCGCCATCGCCAATACAAAGCAAAGAAATGTTTTAAGGAACTTCACAGAACAATACCCCCTCAGGTATAAAAATATTAAGATTTTATAAAATAAGTTAATAGTTATATGTTATGACAATACTAAACCGTTGTAAACAGCAAAATAACGCCAACTCTCAAGGATGAGTCAGCGTCAAGTTTTAATGCTTATTAGATTATGAAACAGAAGGGGTATCTTGAAACGTGGTTTGTCGTGCCAACATGAGTTAGACCACTCCGCTCACGCTATTCCTGTGCAGCCAGCGAATCCATCATATCGATGTTTTTCAACTTGTAATGCGTCATGACCCCCACGATCAAGCTGAACACGATCGTCAAGATGGCCGACCAAATATAGCCTGGATAATGAATGGTCAAGGGAAACAAGATTGCCCCGGTTTGTGCCTTAATCATAATGAAATGATGCAGCACAATTCCAATGAACCAGCCAAAAATAATGCCTAAGATTGTCAAAATAACATTTTCTCTCGCAACGTAGGCCGTGACTTCGTTGTCATAGAATCCCAGTACTTTAACCGTCGACAGTTCCCGCATTCGCTCGGAAATATTAACGTTGGTCAAATTATACAGAACCACTAATCCTAAGGCACCCGATAATGCGATAAAGATCAAGACAACTGAACTCAGCCCACCAGTCGTCAGCGAACCGCCAGCATACCTCGGATAACTAACATTTAACACGCCAGCTTGTTTGAACAAACGTTGATTCGTATCATGGCGGGCAGTTGCATTGCCATCTTTAATTTTAATCAGTCGTGAAGTTGGCTGGTAGTTGGTTTTAACTGCCTGTTCATAATACTTTGGCGTCAGATAAAGGTAATGACCGGCGTAGTTTTTAGTTATCCCACTCACTTTAACTTTCACCAATTTATTACCAACCTTGACTGACAAGCGACTACCCTTTTTGGCCTTCATATCAGTTGCCAATTTTTCGGTAATGATCACGCCATCACTTGTGAGGTGCTCTTTACGATTTGTATGGGGGTTCGTCAATGTCACGTACTTGTCAAAATTGGTGTTGAACTTCGGCGAAATCATCGTCACCGTCGCATTACGCTTGGTTACTTTGGTTGGCGAGACCGTCACAGATTTAACGAGGGCTTGCTTTTGGGCACTGATATTTTTGTCGTGGATCTGTTTATTGGCAGCCGACAAGGTCACAATCCCTTGATAATGCTGAACTTGGCTAAATTGATCCGGCAGTAAATCGTTCACTGAATTACGAATGCCAAATCCCGCCAGCATTAACCCAGTACAACCCGCAATTCCAACGATCGTCATGATCATGCGGCCCTTGTACCTGAACAAGTTTCGGTAGCTGACTTTCTGATTAAAGCTCAAACGTCGCCAAAGCGGCTTAATCCGCTCCAGCAAAATGCGCTTTCCAGCCTTGGGGGCCCGTTCGCGCATCAGATCCGTTGGCTTTTCTCGCAGGTTGACAATGAGCACAACGGCCGCGCTGCCAAGTGTGGCAGTCAATCCGGCAACTAGGACTTCGATTAAATAGCCCCAGGGAATAACGCCGACATAGTGGGTTAAATTGTTATTACTCAACATGTTGAAGATGAATTTCGGTAACGTCAGCATTCCCGCCACGCCGCCAATTAACGAACCTAACATGCCTGCGAGAAGTGAATAGATCACATACTTCATCGAAATGACACCCTTTGTATAGCCAAGGGCGCGCATCAACCCAATCTCCCGCCGATTTTTCTCGATCATTCTAGAAATTGTTGTAAAGGTAATTAACACTGCAATGAACAGGAAGAAGCCTGGGAAAATAACCGCGATTGCCGCGATACTCTTCGATTCGTCAAAGTAATCCTGATAACCAACGTTGGTCATCCGATCACCATACATATAGACTGCAGTGGGGGTTTTAAGCAGCTTTGTCTTGGCAGAAACGAGCTGTTGCCGACCTACTTTCAGCTTGTTAGCAGCAGTCTTCATTTGAGTTGTTTGATAAGCTGCCGGTACGCGTGATAACTGACGAGTCTGCTGGTCAAGTTGTTTAAGCTTTAAATTGATCGTTGTCAGTCGAGAGCCAACGATCTCTCTTCGATGTTGTTCAGGACGCTGGTTGAGTTGCTTTTCCAATTTAGCTTGATCGCTTTGTACCCGCTCATTATACTTATCGGTTCCTGCAGCTAAGCCGGCGGTATTGTTAAATTTGACCGCAATTGAGCCATAAGTACTTTGATTAAATGCCTGCTTCGGTAAGTAAGCAAAATAGTCAATTTCCCCACTACCTAGATTGGTCGTTCCCCGATCGGTCGAACTCACAAATAATGGCGAATTAACGAAGCCGACAATTTTGTAGGTTTGCTGGCGAAGTCCTGCTGTTTTTGGGACGCGATAGGCTTGTCCAAGCTTGTAACCGCGCTGCTTGGCCTTTGAATCCAATACAATTTGGTCACGGGATCGTGGCAAATGGCCCACCACCAGCTTTAGTCGGTTCAGCTTGGCCAATTTGGAAAATGACGCCACTGAAACGACCTCATCTTGAGATTTCTTGGTCACAACCATGTGATTGGCCTCCGCCGTTTTAACATGGGGCGCATCTTTGATGAGTTGTAAGTCTTGCCCAGTGAGGCCAAGGGTTGAGGTGACAGTTAAATCTCCCAGGTGATACTGATTAAAATACCGAGCAGCTGAATTGTCCAAATCAGGGCCAGTTGCCCGGATACCGACATATAGCAAAGACCCCAGCAAAATAATCAGGACAATCGAAATAAACTTGCCCCAAGAATAGGTAATCTCTCGCAAAGTCGCTTTAAAATAGGTCGTATTCATTTAATCCATCACCTGCTATTTCAAGATTTCTTTTTTGTTCAAGGCAGAATAGATTTCTTCCTCCATTGCATCAGGCTTGGTAATCGGCGCAAATCGGTGAATCAACTGGCCATCTTTACCAATCAGAAATTTGGTGTAGTTCCACTTGATGCGGCCATGACCAGACTGTTGTTTCAGGTAAGCAAACAACGGATCTTCGCCTTCACCATTGACAACCACGCGTTTGGTCATTGGGAAAGTCACGCCGTAATGGAGCCGACAGTAATCGTCAGCTTCCTCGTCGTTCGCCAATTCTTGATGAAATTGATTTGACGGCAGGCCAAGAACGACGAAGCCTTGATCCTTATATTTCTTGTATAGCGATTCCAATCCTTCAAGTTGTGGTGCCAAGCCACATTTACTTGCCGTATTGACGATCAGCACGACTTTATCTTTGAACTGCTTGAGGTCAATCGGCGTACCGTTCATTTCTTGTTCGGAAAAATCATAAATTGAAGTCACTGGGGTCACCTGTCTTATTTTTAGTTTATATATTGAGTGTAGCCTATGTGAAGGGAAAACGGAACCGGGGTATGTGGAAAAAAAGGGTTCTACAATATCTGTTGTTGGTAATAGATTTTATCTATTACTGATGACAGATTTTTTGTTTCTCGTTAGAATAA
>NZ_JAUCAP010000074.1:0-12745 GCF_030361045.1 Lentilactobacillus sp. TOM.63 | reverse complement strand
TCTAACGAGAAACAAAAAATCTGTCATCAGTAATAGATAAAATCTATTACCAACAACAGATATTGTAGAACCGAAATAAGTACATATTTTAAGAAGGATACAGGTGAAATTATGAAGCGCTACAAAGCATACCGATTAACCTTAGGATGGCAGATCCTCATTGGGTTGGTTCTGGGAGTTGTCTTCGGAGTTATTTTTTATAAAAATAATACTGCGATTACGACCATGCAGAATATTGGAACAATGTTCATTAATTTGATTCAAATGATTGTTTTGCCAATTGTGGTTTCATGTTTAACAGTCGGAATTGCCAGCATGGGAGACATTAAAAAACTTGGTAGAGTTGGCCTGAAAACAATTATCTACTTTGAATTAATGACAACAATCGCAATTGCACTTGGAATGATAGTTGCAAATGTTTTGCATCCCGGGACATTGATTGATATTCATTCGCTTCATGGTTCAGATATAAGTCAATACATGGCAACAGCAAAGTCTGCTCAGCATACGGGTATTTGGGGTACACCGTTGGGAATCATTCCCACCAACATTTTTCGCTCATTGGCTAACGGTGATATGATGCCGGTTATTTTTTTCTCAGTTTTCTTTGGACTTGGAATTGCGGCCATTGGAGAAAAGGGGAAAATTTTAATTGATGGATTGAACGCGGTAGCTGAAGTAATGTTTAAAGTAACCAACTGGGTGATGCATGCTGCCCCAATTGGAGTTTGTGCACTGATCGGCGTTGCCCTGGCAGAAATGGGTATTGGCGCCTTAATTCCACTTGGTTACTTTGTGGCAATTGCCTACGTCACAATGACCGTATTCATATTAGTTGTGATGGGCATTGTGGCGAAGATATTTGGGTTCAGCATTTTTGATCTGTTATTGGTTATTAAGGACGAAATTGTCTTAGCATTTTCAACCGCCAGTTCAGAAGCGGTCTTGCCAAAGATGATCGAAAAAATGGGAAAATTTGGTTCAAGCCAAGGAATTGTTTCATTTGTCATTCCAACTGGCTATACGTTTAATTTGGATGGTTCAGCAATTTATCAATCAATTGCGGCACTCTTCCTAGCTCAGGCATACCATATCAACCTTTCAATCGGCCAGCAGATTACTTTGCTAGTTGTCCTAATGATTACTTCAAAAGGAATGGCCGGCGTTCCTGGCGCTTCCTTTGTGGTCCTACTGGCAACAATTTCAACAATTGGTGTCCCAGTTACTGGTTTAACGTTTATTGCTGGGATCGATCGAATTGTTGATATGGGAAGGACAGCCGTTAACGTAGTGGGTAACTCATTAGCCACTGTCGTGATTGGTAAATCCGAAAAAGAATTTGACGAAGAAAAATCGCGCAAATACATTGCTTCATTTAAAAGAAAGTAAATTAAAAGCCGTCAACGAAATTTACGTTGACGGCTTTATAATGTTATTAGTTCGATAAGATAGCAGTCATTTTTCAAGAATTAGTTTCCACCAAATTCTTGGAGGTAATGTCCCTCATAATTACTATTATTATCGTATTTATGTGTTGGCAATATATGACGATTAACCTCATTCTCCCCAATTAGTTTCCTAAAAGGTGAAGCGTTTATCGGTTAACTTAACCGATTGAACACAGGTACGTCAATACCTCAATGTTCAAAACCACCGAGAAATTGCATTAATCGAATTCCCAATGAGTCGCGCTATCTAAACAACGAAGTCGAGAAATTTCTTGTGATCCATTCAGCATTAAAGCCGATAAGCAAGAAACAAAACATTTAGATGGTTAGACTATTAATGATTTTGGGAAAATCGATTGTAACAATTTCTCGTTAAATCAAGGCCGCGAGGTTATCACAACCGACTTTCCCTTGGTAGACTGGTGTTTCGACGCTCCAGGATCTTTAAATTCAGTTGTCATAACACTCACCTCTTTAATCAAATTTTCGGAATAAAAAGTGCCCAGCTATTAACGACTGGACACACAAAATTAAAGCTTCGCCAGTCGTTGAGCTTTAGCACTATGTGATGTAGTTATAAATAACAGCTACGTTAGTCCAAGCCTTACTTTGACTGGGACAGCTGACTCATTGGCGTTTTTCGACGTTTCTGAGCAGTAGCATTTTTCACATAGGAGCCTCACCTAACAGCTATATTCATTTTTCATTCCATGAGTAATACTATCATACCCGCTAACTCTATGCAAGAATTAAGTTTACATATCCATGCCAGGGATATGTAAATCTTTCACTGCAACGCCCCGCTCTTTTGCAAATGCATTCATCAGGGTCGTCATATCCATTAATTGATAGGTTTTTGGATTTTCTGGATCGTAGACCTCAAACTGAGCCATCATACCGCCATCTTCGTGTTCAATGATGTGGCAGTGGTTCATGTAAACACCAAGGTGCTCAAACCAAACTTTGAGCCGGACGGTTTCACCAGGATTAACGCCAACGGTATCTTTTAATCCATTTTCGTTAGGATATGGGGCATGGCCATTTCTAGACACCACTCTGAATTGGGTGCCGTGCATGTGGTAAGGGTGGACCATTCCGTTACTCATATCATTGGTATTTGAAATATCCCAATACTCGACGTGACCAACTTGCTGACGATCGTCAATGCGTTGCATATCGAACTTTTTGTCGTTCATCATGACTTCTTCGTCCATTCCAGACATGACAACTTTGTGGACCGGAGCGCCGGCAGTTACTTCAGGGTCAGGAATGTTGACCAAGTGATCGGGTAGTTCAGTATCGTCTGCCGCAAACTCATGAATCCGAAAATGCATCACCGGGACGTCATCACAGTAGAGGGTGACAACATCACCTGGCTTGTGACCCTTAAAGTCAACGATGATCTCAGCCCGTTCCGCACAGGTTAACATCAAATGAGTAAAGTCGACGGGTTCTGGCAATATGCCACCGTCTGATGCAATTTGGGTAAACTTGAGATCATCGCTAAAATGCAGCCGCCATTCACGTCGGTTGGCACCATCCAATAAGCGCAATCTAAGTCGTTGCGTCGTGACATCAAAGTATGGATTAACGGTTCCATTAATGACAGGGGTTGGTCCTTGCACGCCATCCGGATCATAATCAGCGATGTAATCTAACTGGTTGTCTTTATGGAAACGACGATCCTGCAAAATAACGGGAATATCGTCCACCCCATAGGTTCTTGGGAATGGCAGTTTAGCTTCAACGTCATCTTTAACAACAACGGCAGTTGCTAATCCCTTCCACACGTGTTCGGCAGTTGATGGACATGGATGCGCATGGAGCCAAAGAGTCGCAGCTGGTTGATGGCATTTAAATTCAATCTGGGTACTTTTGCCTGGATAAACGGGGGCATGGCACCCGCCATCCGTAATTGGTCCCGGCACGTTTAACCCATGCCAATGAAAGGTTGTTAATTCGGGCAATTCGTTTTTTAATGTAATGTGAATCATCTTACCGTTCTTGAATAAGATGGTTTTTCCAAGAAAGGGGGCATTAAATCCCCATGTCTTCGTTTTGGCGCCGGGTAATAACTGAACTTCACCAGGCTGAGCAACGACCGTGTAATACATATCGGTCGGTGTTTCCTCGTCTGGTTTCAAAAGTTCTGGAATTCTTAGCGGTTGCTGTGGCGTCTTTGGCTCCTCAAGTGGAATGAAACCACCATCATGAGTATTGTACGCTGGCTCATCAAAAAAATAATCTGTATAAACTGTTCTCTTCGACATAATTATCCGCATCCTTTGATTATTTTGGATTCTCTTTAATCATACTACATAATTAGACGCGACCCCAAAATTTGTGGCATAATGGAACTATAAGAGGAGGTGGCACTGTGGCAGATGTAGTATCTATCGATAGGTTAGATGAAACAGCGACTAGAAAAGCGATTGAAGATTTTATTGAGTTCTATCTTCGCTGGTTGAAGAAAAATGATCTTGAAATTTTAGCTGAGTACAAAGTTGACTACTATTTGGCAGACATTAATCATTTTGTTTTTGAAAACCAGGCCTTTACTCCCGAACAAATGAGAGCAGCTTTATATGAAGAACGAGGCCAAGATATCAAACACGTAGTTACCGTGATTAATCCGGATTATTATCCAAATGGTCATTTAGTGGCTGGATCTTGGGATCAATGGTATCAAGATAAGTTCGACAAAATCAGTGTTCGTGACTAGTCGTTTAAATATACTTTCAATGTCGGATTTGCTATCATGAAGTTAATATTACTAGTGAGGAGGGATTTTCATGGCTAAAGGCAAGACCAACCAATCAAAGGAACCGAAGCGCCAACAACCGTTGCATTACAAGACAGAGGTTGATGTGCATCAAATGGTGATTAATAAATCGGTTATGTCGTTGAAGGTACCCACCATTATTGCGCAGAAGCAGGCTCAGGGACTGTTATCCAAAGCCGTAGACGATGGAGTCACCCCTTACTACCTCAAGCAGGAAACCCTTGATAGGCTGAGTGGAATTACCCACCACGAATAAGTTGATTGAAAGATACTTGAATAAGTTGTCGAGACTGGGACAATCGGTGTTTTGACCCCAGAATTGAATGGAAGAGCAGTGCATTCTGATTTTGAATGTATTGCTTTTTTTGCTTAAATGGCAAGGATCAGCCGTTTGGCGCAGCACTAACTTAGTCATTAGTGACCAGCCAAATCGATGATTGCCGATTAGAATTAACATCTGCCCCAGCAACATTGTTTGGAATCTTCATGCTTTAAACATGAGGTGTTGGATAGTGCCATGTAAGATGATAAACTATATTGAATAGATGTAAAAATGACAACTAAAGTGAGGAATTGGTGGATTAATTGAAATTTTTCAAAGAAGTATTGAGTTGGGTAATTCCTGTCGTCGTTGGGTTAGTCATTGGATTTGGGGTTAAGCAATTCGTAATCTCAGCCAATTTTGTTGACGGAGATTCGATGCAGCCTAATTTGCAGAATAAGCAAATGGTGGTGAGCTTGCGGCAAGCTAAAATTCATCGTAATTCAGTCATCGTTTTCGATGCTCACGGGGAAGATCCTCAAGCAACCCCCAAAGATTACTACGTTAAGCGAGTGATTGGATTACCAGGCGATACAATTAATAGTCGAAACGGTAACATCTATGTTAACCATACGAAGTTGTATCAGGGCTACATTGGGACGCAGCAACGAACGATCGGAACCGGTAATTGGAATTTGAAGTCATTGTCTGCACACTGGGTCGGTGATCAGCAGGTGGTTAGAGTCCCTAAAGGAAAATATTTTGTCTTGAGCGATCATCGATCAGTCTCTGATGACAGCAGGTATTGGGGCTTTGTTGATCAAGATAAAGTTGAAGGGGTCACCAAGGCATTCCCATTTCAAAACCGAAGTAAACAAATCAATCGGGCTTATCAAGTGACTCATTAGGAAGATGACGGGATTCAGACGAAAGTTCATTTGACCCCAGAATTTAAGTGAAGACGGCAGCGCATTTTGATTTTGGCATGCACTGCCGTTTTTAATTGGCGACTTTAGTTGCTTTTTGCGGGTATCTATAATAATCTTATATCATACTTACAAAAAATAAGCATTCGGAGGAAAAATATGGTTAATGTAGATAAATTGCAATTTGGGTTGGAAACATTCGGGGATATTGTTTCCGCTGAAAACGGCGATCTCTTGACGGCTGGCCAATCAATTCGCCAAATTGTAAAAGAGGGTCAATTGGCTGACAAACTAGGTGTTGACGTGATCGGGGTTGGCGAACATCATCGACCCGACTATAGTGTCTCCAGTCCAGAAGTTGTCTTGGGGGCCATCGCTTCTGTGACTCAAAACATTAAGCTGGCCACAGCAGTAACGGTTTTGAGCTCTGATGATCCGGTTCGAGTATACGAACGATTTGCCACCCTTGAAGGGTTATCTGCTGGCCGGGCACAAATCATGCTGGGCCGGGGTTCATTTACCGAATCGTTCCCGTTATTTGGTTATGATTTAACCGATTATGACGATTTATTCAACGAAAAATTGGAAATGTACAGTCAATTAATTAAGGAAAAACCGGTCACTTGGCAGGGCAAGTTTACCCAAACCTTGAAGGATCAGGATGTTTATCCCAAGACTGATTACAACGGCATTGAGACCTACATTGGGATTGGCGGCTCACCTGAATCAATTATTCGAACCGCTAAGTATGGGTATAAAGTCATTTTGGCGATTATCGGTGGCCAGGCAGATCGATTTGTCCCTTACCTTGATTTGTACAAAAAGGCAGCCAGTCAATTTGGCAAGCCCATTCAACCAGTTGCGGTTCACTCACATGGCTTTATCGCCGATGATGAGGATGAGGCCGTTGAAGTTGCTTGGAAGAACATTAAGGCAAACTTTGATCGGATCGGCTTGACCCGGGGTTGGGCGCCAATGAGCCGGGAACAATTTGATGGTGAAACCAAAGTTGGGTCATTTTATGTGGGGAACCCAGAACATGTTGCCCAACGAATGGCTCGAACGATTAAGTTGCTTGAGCTTGGTCGGTTTGATCTGGTTTATGGTGCTGGCAATCAGACGGCCGCTCAGCGTGAACGAATGATTGAGCTTTATGCGACCAAGGTGATTCCTCGTGTTAAAGAAATTCTGTCTGAGGAGGGTTAGAAATGGCAAAAATTAAAAACGTTGGCATTATCGGTGCCGGCAAGGTTGGCATTGTATTGGCTCAATTAGCCTTGGCTGCTGGCTATAATGTCAGAATTTCAGGCTCCGGTTCTGTTCAAAAAATTGCCCTGACTATTGAGACGCTGGTTCCAGGTGCAGTTCCGGCAACCAATCAGGGCGTTGTTAGCAAAAGTGATTTGATTATTTTAGCCATTCCCCTCAGTCGGTATAAAAATATCAAGCCAAAGCTGCTCAAAGACAAATTGGTCATTGATGCGATGAACTATTGGTGGGAAACCGATGGGATTCGCGAAGAAGTTCTGGATCCCAATTCAACTTCTAGTGAACAGGTTCAGAAATATTTTAATAAGAGCACGATTGTCAAAACTTTTAATCATATGGGTTATCATAATCTTCAAGAAGAAGCTCGGCCTGCAGGTGCTGAGAATCGCAAGGCATTATTTGTGACTGGCAATAACAAAGCGGCAGTGGATGAAGTCGCCGATTTTGTGAATACAATGGGATTTGATACGGTGGTTCATGATGATCTCGCTGATGGCATTATGACCGAACCTGGCAGCAGTCTGTTTGGTGCAAGCTTGACCAAAGGGGATCTTCAGAATGTGATTGATCATTTTGATGAGACTGAATTTGGACAGAAGGTTAAAGCCGGTAAAGCAAATTAATTTCTTTTAGATTCTGAGCTAAGATTGGGACGAAAGGCGATTTGATCCTAGAATTTAAGTAAAAGCGGCAGTGCATTCTGATTTTGGAATGCACTGCCGCTTTTACTTAAATGGCGGAGATCAGCCGTTTGTCGCAGGTTCTATCAATGTAAAATGGTGAGCTTGAGTTGCCTTTGTCAACAATTTTCCGACTAATGTCACAGCTCCATTTTTTTAGAAACTATCCACTTATTTTGTCGTGTTCATTAATAGATACTTGGCTTCGTCCATTCTGTGTTGGGCTCACCAATCCCCAAGCTTTCTCGATGATAATTTTCCTTACCAGTTAAGAGATCAGCTGCAAATTTGGCAACGGCTTCCCGAGAAATTTGCGCGTCTTTAAACGGTTCACCTTTCTTGGTCACGTTAATGGCAGTCTTGGCAGGATCGTTGTATAGCCAGGTTGTCCGTAAGATGACATAATCCAAGTCGGATTTTTCAATCGCCGCAATTGTCTCAACATAATTGGTTTTCCAAACCAAGCCAGTATGTTCACGGTACCATGATTGAAATGGGCCGGCAACTTCCTGATAGACATCAGGAACGGACATTGCGATAAACCGTTGAACGCCAGTTTCATCCAACACCTGAATGAGTGGCTGAACGATCGAAGGTGAGGCAACATAAGCAAGAAAAACGGCGTCGGCGCCGGTCACAGCATTCTTCAAGGCAGCCGGATCTTTTAAATCCCCGTCAACCAAGCTGACCCGGTCACCAGCAAACTGACTTAATCGTTGACTGGCATTATGACCAAATAAAACGAGATGGGCATCGCTGTTAGTTAATAAATTCTGGGCAGTTAGTTGGCCAATTTGGCCAGTTGCTGCTAAAACGACATATTTTGGCATGATTTTATCTCCTTTACTTATTGTTAACGATTAATAAGGACTTGATTGCTGTCCGCTGATTCATTGCTTCGTAGGCATCTTCAACGTGATCAAGGTCAAAATGTTTGGTAAAAACTTTTCCAGGATTGATCCTACCATCAAGGACTGCCTGCAACAGGATAGCTTTGTCTGGTTGCGTAACCGAGGCAATGCCGCCTCTTAAACCAACGCCTTTCCAAAACAGCTGGTTGGATTTTGGTTCAGTCTGGGGAACCCCAACGCGGCCGATGACAGCGCCAGGTCGGGCAATTTGGCCTGCCTGCTCAATGGCGCTGGCAGCCCCAACACATTCAAGAACGGCATCAGCGCCGGCATTTTCTTTGGTAAGGGTTAAAACATCAGCTATGGCTTGGTCGCCCTTGGTTGCAACGACATCAGTGGCACCAAATTCTTTTCCTAATAAAGCTCGATCCTCATGGTGACTCAGCAAGATAATCTTTTCTGCTCCTAACAATTGAGCCCCAATGACACCACAAAGCCCCACTGCACCATCACCGATCACAGCGACCGTCATGCCCTGCTTGATTTCCGCGTTTCGTACCGCATGAAAACCGGTGGCCATCACATCTGACAGGGTTTGTAATGAAGCGAGTTGATCCTCTGAATAGTCTTCAGGATTGCCAGGTATTTTAACCAGGCCGGAGTCAGCTGGCTCATAAATCATAAATTCAGCTTGATAACCGCCATTCGTATGAGGCTGTTGATTCAGACAATTACCTTCAAAGCCATTTAAGCAGGCGACACAATGACCACAGCCATGGGTAAATGGGACAATGACAAAGTCGCCGGGATGGAAATTTTTCACATCCGAACTCACTTCTTCAACGATACCAATTGCTTCGTGACCCACCAGAGAATTAGCGGCTCGTTCAGAAATACCACGATACCACCACAGGTCTGAACCACAAACACTGGCCCGGATGACCCGAATCAACGCCTGATTGTCGCCATCGATTTTAGGCTTTGGGACGGCTTGGACTTCAACCTGTCCAGGCTTAATAAATACGACTGCTTTCATTTTTCCTCCTTATTGACGTAACGCCTTCAAGCTTTGACCAAAGATGCTTTCAATTGCGGCTGGATCGCGATGGTCAAAGAATTGACTTTCGTGCTTGTCCAGCGTGTTCATCGTTTGCATTTCTTCGTCGGTGAGCTCAAAGTCAAAAACATTGAAATTTTCAGCCATGCGGGTCTTATGAACTGATTTAGGAATAACCACAATTCCTCGTTGAATGAGCCAGCGTAAAATGACTTGGCCATTCTTTTTGCCATATTTTTGACCAATGTGGGCAATTGTTTCGTTGGTAAAAATAGCGTGTTTACCTTCAGCAAACGGTGCCCAGGCTTCAACCTGAATATCTTGACTCTTTGCAAAGTCAACTTCAGCATGTTCTTGAAACCATGGTGAAACCTCGATTTGATTGATGGCCGGCTTCACATCTGACATCAATTCCAAATTCATTAACTGATCAGGGGCAAAGTTAGAAACACCAATTGACTTAATCTTGCCGGCTTTTTGAGCCTCCACCAAAGCTCGCCAAGCGCCAGCAATGTCGCCATATGGTTGGTGAAGGAGGTAAAGATCCATATAATTCAGTCCGAGTCGGGTTAAAGAATCATCAATTCCCTGTTTGGCCTTTTCATAGGTAAAGTGATCGACCCATAATTTGGACGTCACAAAAATATCTTCCCGTTTCACTTGGCTCTTATTAATTGCCGCGCCAACTGCTTCTTCGTTATCGTAAGCGACTGCGGTATCAATTAATCGATAGCCCGTGTCCAGCGCATCACTAACTGCTTTTTCAGCGATCGTTAAATCAGGTACTTGGAAGACACCAAAGCCGAGTTGAGGCATTTTATGACCATCATTTAAAGTGACGAATTGCATGATTAAAATCTCCTTAGTTGTTAATCTCAAGTTAATTCTTTATCTGTTAACAATGCTAGTATATGGCTGCAGCTTGGAAAAGAAAATTACCGATTAAGTATGTTACTATACAGATATGACATAGTAGTAGGGAGGCTTTGATTTGGCCATTGATTTAGAATTATTAAGAGAACTAGTTGCTTTTCAAAAGTATGGTACTCTCAGTGCAACCGCGGAACATTTGATGATCACGCAACCAACGGTAACCAGGGGGATGAAAAAGCTTGAACAGCAGTTGGACGTCACATTATTTGATCGGCAAGTCAGCAACCACATTCAGCTCAATGACAGCGGTCAATTTGCCGTTGGAGAGGCTGAGAAGTTATTAAAAGCAGAAAGCGACTTTACCGGCAAAGTACGCAACTACGACCGCTCAAAAAATGAAATTGCGATTGCGTCGGTTGCCCCTGGACCAATTTTATTGTTAAATCAGATTAAGGACAAAATTGAAAGTCAATTGAACATTAACGATCAGACGATTAAGCTAGACGAAGTGATTGATCGGCTGCAGACTTTCAACGACAGATTAATCTTTACCAATCAGGAAATCACCACTGATGATATTGAATCCATGTATTTAGGGGGCGAATATCTTGGGGTTGGCATTGATAAATTTAATCCACTGTCTCAGCAGCAGCACATTTCATTCGCAGATTTAGCTGGCTTGAGTTTCCTGGTGGTCCAAGATATTGGGCCTTGGCGGCAAATCGTTGAAGAACAAATTCACAATGCATCATTTCTTTATCAGGAAGATTTGAATGCCATGAGTCAAATTAGTCGATATTCAAATTTTCCGTTTTTCTTTTCAAACTTATCACAAGTAACTAGTACGACAGGCGAGCGATTTAAGAATAATAATCGGAATCCTGTTCGAATTGACGATCCGCACAATAAAATTGAATTTTATGGGGCTTATTTGAAGCGGGAGCGGGAAACGATCCAACCAATTCTTCGGATAATTAGTCAGAATTGGCCCAAATGACCATGCCTGGAGATGTTCAAACCAATTAACCAATTCTTTTGTTTCCCCCGTTCATAAGCGATTAGTGGGATTAAACCGCTCTCTTGACTTAAAGCGGACTTTAAGGTGTACCATTTACATGAAATCTATTGGCATCCAATTGAAAGGGGAGATCAAGAAATGAAATACGCACAATTAGGAAATACTGATATTCATGTTTCGAAGATTTGTGTTGGTGCGATGAGCTTTGGCAAGGCTGGGACAATGCACGACTGGACGCTGAATTACAATAACAGTAAGCAGGTTATCAATCATGCGTTGGATCAAGGAATTAATTTCTTTGATACGGCCAATGTATATTCTGAAGGGACCAGCGAGGAATACCTCGGAAAGGCATTGAAGGAAAGCAAGGTTGCTCGCGATCAGGTTGTAATTTCCTCAAAAGCTTACTTTAATCCGGGCCGCTTATCCAGTGAGGCTATTCATCGAGAAGTTGAAGGCTCGCTTAAACGTCTTCAAACGGATTATCTGGACTTATACATCATCCATCGGTTTGATTACGAGACACCAATCGAAGAAACGATGGCTGCTTTAAATGATCTCGTCAAATCCGGGAAGGTTCGGGCAATTGGGGCATCCGCCATGTATGGTTATCAATTTTATAATATGCAACAAGTTGCCAAGGATAATGGTTGGGCGCAATTTCAAGCAATGGAAAATCATTACAACCTACTTTATCGTGAAGATGAACGGGAATTAATCCCGATTTGTAAGCAAATGAATGTTTCCCTGATGCCATATAGTCCATTAGCAGCTGGTCATTTAAGTCATCGTGATTGGCAAGTAGATACACTGCGGAGTCAGACCGATCGGGTATCAATGGGCAAATATGATCGAGCTGAAGACCAGGATTAAAAAATTGTCGACCGAGTTAGCAAATTAGCGGCTAAGTATCATGTATCGATGAGTCAGATTGCACTAGCTTGGCAGTGGGCTAAAGGGGTCATGGCCCCGATCGTTGGTTCCACAAAGGTTCAACACTTGGATGATGCAATTGCTGCCTTGCAAGTTAAATTGACACCGGAGGATATTTATTATTTAGAGGAATTGTATACGCCTCATGAAATTGTTGGCGCAATTGATCAAAATCCGGCGGCAGGGACGGTATTGATTGATGAGAAGAAGTAATGCTTGTTTAACTTTGACGCTTCAAGATAGAAACGGATTTGTGATGAGCGGTGAATGCATTCAATCTTCTTGATCGGGGGCACTTGTTTCTTGCTACTATTCCTATTCCAGATGTTCTCTGTGATAATGTGCTCAGCTCATCAGCTTCTTCCACTTAACTGAAAATGATCCCTGATCATAGGCATTTATTAGTTGTTACTACTCGACTATATTGTGGAAACGTGCTTCACCCAACTGACGTTAACAATATAACAAGGGCTATCAATAATCCCGAACCCAGGATTATCAATAGCCCTTGTTATATTAACGCGTCAAACCGTTGGGTTCAGTTAGAATGCAGTTACTTTATCTAAAACGTAAGCACTAAATAATTGGACGTATTCAAAAAGGCATTCGAGCATGTTATTCTTCAGATAACACAATCGAATGCCTT
>NZ_JAUCAP010000073.1:0-12766 GCF_030361045.1 Lentilactobacillus sp. TOM.63 | reverse complement strand
TTATTCTAACGAGAAACAAAAAATCTGTCATCAGTAATAGATAAAATCTATTACCAACAACAGATATTGTAGAACCAAATTTTGTTTATGGGCTCCTGTTTTTTTGTCAGGTTATAAATTATAATGAATCTATAAACTAATTTAGGAGTTATTTATGAATAGCACGCATTTATCGAAACGCTTACAAACGGTTAGTGACCACGTCGACCCCGGGAGCAGATTAGCTGATATTGGATCTGATCATGCGTATTTACCAATCCACCTCGCCAAAAACGATATTATTTCCTATGGGGTTGTTGGTGAAGTGGCGAAAGGACCGCTCTCAAACGCGATTTCAGAAATTAAAAAGGAAGGCTTATTATCCGTCTTGCAGCCGCGATTGGCTGATGGACTTGATGCCATCCAGCCTGCAGACAAAATTGATGCGATTACGATTGCCGGCATGGGTGGCAATCTGATTAGCCACATTTTAGAAAACGGGTACGGTAAGTTGACTGGCCAAGAAAAATTGATTCTCCAACCGAATGTTGGCGAAGGGGTCGTTCGAACTTGGTTGATGACTCATCGGTACCAGATTAAGGCTGAACAAATTTTATCTGAGGATGATCATATTTACGAGATTATCACAGCAGTCAAGGCGCCAACCAAGTTAGCCTATACCGACAGAGAACTTAAGTTTGGACCATTCTTAATGAAGGAAAAATCGCCGATATTTGTGGCAAAATGGCAGAGTGAAATTAAACTACTGGAAAGAGTCCTTAACAATATGAAAAAAGCATCTCATGAAGATATCCCTAAAATGGCAGCTATCAGAGCTGAAGTTCAAATGATAAAGGAAGTGATTGCCTGATGAAGGCGAAACAATTAGTCGATCGATTCGAACAATTTGCACCCCAAAAATTGGCGATGGAACGTGATCCGATTGGGTTGCAAATTGGATCGTTAAATCATGATATTCACAAAGTGATGACCACTTTGGATGTTCGCCCAGAAGTCGTGGATGAAGCCATTGCCAATCACGTGGACTTCATTTTTGCCCATCATCCGGTGATGTTTCATCCGGCCCGAAATCTGGATTTGGATGTGCCCCAGAATGCGATGTATGCCAAGCTAATTTCTCATGGCATCACTGTTTATGCTGCCCATACCAATCTAGATTCTGCTGATGGCGGCATGAACGATTGGCTGGCCCAGGCATTGGGATTGGATCATCTTGAAGGATTGGTCCCCGGCTATGCTGAATCAGTTTTTCGACTAACAGTCCAGGTTCCCAAAGTCTATGCTACAGCCGTGCGAATGTCGTTGGTCGATGCAGGTGCTGAAGTTAGCAGCGATCAGTTTGCCGGTTATACTTACGAAATTGATGGCACGGTCTATTATGTTCCCAAAGCCGGGGCCGATCCAACAATCGGGGCTGCCGGCGAACCCCGTGAAGTGGAAGATTCCCGATTGGAGTTCGAAGTGCCAGAAAAGAATCTCAACCATGTGCTGAAAACGTTGGCTGACGTCCATCCCCTGAGTAAGCCACTTTATAATTTGATTCGCTTAGAGGATAAGAAGCACCATTTCACCATGGGACGAGTTGGAGATCTGCCAAAGTCAATCACTCTCAAAGAATTTGTTGAACAATGTAAACGCGTTTTCAATGTTACCGGATTACGGGTTGTTGCCAATGACTTAAATCGGCTGGTTAAAAAAGTGGCAATTCTCGGTGGCGATGGCGGTAAATTTTTCAACCTTGCTCAACAAAAAGGCGCCGATGTTTATGTGACGGGTGATGTTTATTATCACACCGGTCATGATATGTTAGCCGCCGATTTACCAGTGGTTGATCCCGGACATCATATCGAAAGTATTTGCATCCCTAAATTAGCTGAATTATTCGAAAAATGGACAGCTGAAAACAATTGGCCATTACAAGTGATTCAATCTAAATTAAATACAGATCCATTCACATTTATGTAACTCAAAAGGAGTGTTCAAAATGTCAAAGTATCCTAAATTAATTGCCAACTTTTTAGATTTCGTCAAGGTTAACAGTCGTTCTGACCCAAATTCAACCACCATTCCGTCTTCTGATCGCGAAACGAAATTTTTGAATACATTGAAAGAAATGCTCGAAAAGATGGGCTTAAGTAACGTTCACACCAATGACCAGAGTGCTTACGTTTTTGCAACATTACCTGCCAATACCGGTCAACAAGTGCCGGCCGTTGGATTCATTTCTCACATCGATACGGCGGACTTTAATTCTGAAAACATTAACCCACAAATTGTTGAAAACTATGACGGCAAATCTGTGATTCCGTTGGACAAGGCAGGTAAGTATACCTTGGATCCGAAAGTTTTCCCAAGCCTCAAAAAATACCAGGGGGATACATTGATTACAACGGATGGGTCGACCTTGTTGGGAGCTGATGATAAGGCCGGTGTTTCAGAAATCCTTGCAGCTCTTACTTACTTGATGGCCCATCCAGAAATCAAGCATGGCGACATTAAGATTGGCTTTGGCCCGGATGAAGAAATTGGAACTGGTGCCGATCATTTCGACGTGAGGGACTTTGGCGCTGACTATGCCTACACAGTTGATGGTGGCCCATTAGGCGATTTGAACTATGAAACCTTTAACGCTGCCGATGCGAAGGTTGAAATTCAAGGGACTGACGTTCATCCGGCTGAAGCAAAGGGTGTAATGGTTAATGCTATCCAATTGGGTGTTGACTTCCATCAAGCGTTACCTGAATTTGACCGCCCAGAACGGACCGAAGGCCGACAGGGATTCTTCCACATTTATGATTTTGAAGGAAGCGTTGACCATACTCAGTTAGCTTACATTATTCGTGATCATGACCGTGATCGATTTGAAGCTCGGAAACGGCTTTTCAAGGGAATTGCTGACCGTATGAATGCTGAATTTGGCTCTGAACGAATCAAAGTAACGTTAAAAGATCAATATTACAATATGGGCGAAATTATTGAAAAGGATCCAACGGTCGTTGAGATTGCTGAACAAGCAATGAAGAACATCGGCGTTAAACCTCACGTTTTCCCAGTTCGTGGGGGAACAGATGGCTCCAAGATTTCGTTCATGGGCTTGCCAACACCAAACTTATTTGCAGGTGGCGAAAACATGCATGGTCGCTTTGAATACGTTTCTGAGCAAACAATGGAAAAGGCTGTTGATGTGATCATCGAAATGGTTAAGCTATACGCAGAAAAATAATTGGTCAAAAAAGGTCAAATAATTGTTTTTGTTTCCTAAAATTTGATAATATAACAACAGACGGTTTGAGATGAAAATGAGTCATTTTTATTTCGAACCTTTTTGTTAGAGCTTAAAAGCAAAATAAAATTTCAAATAGATAAGGTGATTATTTAATGAATCCTGATAATTTAACTGAAGCAGTCACTCAAGCCATTTCTCAGGCTCAACAAATTGCCACAACCCGGAAACAACAGAATATCACGGTTGCCCATTTGTTTAAATTCTTGGTTCAGCCTGGTGAGTTAGCGCGGGAAATATATTCGCAATTAGGTCTGAACTTAACTGATCTCAATGCCGAGCTTGACAATGAAATTGATGCAATCGCCACGGTAGAGGGCAGCAATATCAATTACGGTCAATCCTTATCCTCAAACCTCTATGAACTCTTGCAGGATGCAGAACAGATTAAGAATGAGTTTGGGGACTCATTTATTGCCGTTGATACCTTGACGATTGCTGTCATGCAGCTGCACGGTGACAAGTTCTCCGATTATTTAGCCGCTCAGGGAATTACTGAGCAAAAAGTGCGGAACGTGGTTGAGAAAATTCGTGGTGGTCAAAAAGTGACGACTAAAAACCAGGAAGACAGTTATCAATCATTGGAAAAATATGGAACTGACCTAGTTCAAGCAGCCCGTGACAACAAATTAGGTCCCATCATCGGTCGAGATGAAGAGATTCTTGATGTCATTCGGATTCTATCCCGAAAAACTAAGAATAATCCAGTCTTGATTGGGGCACCCGGCGTCGGTAAAACGGCGGTTGTCGAAGGATTGGCTTTGCGAATCGCTTCTGGTGATGTTCCGGAGAATTTGAAGGATAAAACCATTTTCCAATTGGATATGGGCTCTTTGATTGCTGGTGCCAAGTACCGGGGTGAATTTGAGGAGCGCCTGCAAGCCGTTCTTAAAGAAGTGAAGAAGGCTGAGGGCCAGATTATCATGTTCATCGACGAAATTCATAATATTGTTGGTGCAGGTAAAGCGGAAGGAAGCATGGATGCCGGCAATATCTTGAAGCCCATGTTGGCTCGTGGCGAGCTTCACCTGATTGGGGCAACGACGATTGATGAGTATCGTAAATACATGGAAAAAGACAAGGCCCTTGAACGTCGTTTTCAACGGGTAATGGTCCATGAGCCTTCAGTTGAAGACACCATCACGATTTTGCGGGGGTTGTCTGAAGGGTTGGAAATTCATCACGGCGTCCGAATTCACGATAACGCCTTAGTAGCTGCCGCAAAGTTATCGGACCGCTACATTACTGATCGTAATTTACCAGATAAAGCGATCGATTTGGTTGATGAAGCTTCAGCCGAAATTCGAGTAGAAATGAACTCCAGTCCGACCGAATTAGACCAGGCAAGGCGACAACTGATGCGTCAAGAAGTCGAAGAAGCCGCTTTAAAAGAAGAAACCGACGAGGCTTCCAAGAAACGCCTGCAAGAGCTCCAAGGTGAATTGGCAAATACTAAAGAAAAAGTCAATGCTTTAAACGCCCGCTGGAAGCAGGAAAAAGACGCAATTAAAAAGATTAGTGACAAGAAGAAGCAACTTGATCAAGCTAAAAACGATTTAAAACAAGCCGAAAATACTTATGATTTAAATAAAGCGGCTGTTTTACAACACGGAACGATTCCACAATTGGAAACTGAACTGAAGCAGTTAGAACAGAATGACCAGCATGCGGATTGGCTGGTATCTGAATCAGTAACGGCTAATGAAATTGCCAGCGTGGTCAGTCGGGAAACTGGAATTCCAGTGACTAAACTCGTCGAGGGGGAACGCAAAAAGTTACTCCACTTGGCTGATAATCTCCATAAACGGGTGATTGGCCAAGACACGGCTGTCACCGCGGTCGCAGATGCCGTTATCCGCTCACGTGCCGGCTTGCAGGATCCGAGTCGGCCATTGGGCTCATTCTTGTTCCTTGGGCCCACAGGGGTTGGAAAAACCGAATTAGCTAAGGCTCTGGCTGAAGACTTGTTTGATTCGGAAAATCACATGGTTCGAATTGACATGTCTGAATACATGGAGAAAGAGTCAGTTTCCAGGTTGGTTGGTGCCGCTCCCGGTTATGTTGGTTATGAAGAGGGCGGTCAATTGACTGAAGCCGTTCGCCGGAATCCTTACACAATTGTGTTATTTGATGAAATCGAAAAAGCTCATCCAGATGTTTTCAATATTTTGTTGCAGGTGTTGGATGATGGCCGTCTTACAGATAGCCAGGGTCGGACAATTGATTTTAAGAACACGATTTTAATTATGACGTCGAACTTAGGGTCAGATATTTTGTTGGATGGCACTGACGAAAATGGCGTCATCTCCGACCAAGCAAAGCAACGGGTTGATCAATTGCTCAAGACGTCGTTCAAGCCCGAATTTTTGAATCGGATTGATGACGTGATTATGTTTAAGCCATTGTCACGGGATGACATTGAGAAGATTGTACAGAAACTAATTGATCAATTATCGCAGCGAACCAAAGCCCAAGACATCAAGCTGTCAATTTCAGCTGAAGCCAAGAGCTGGATTGCCGATAATGGCTACGAGCCTCAATACGGTGCGCGGCCACTACAACGTTACGTTACCAACGTGGTCGAAACACCCTTGGCTAAGATGATTGTCGCCGATGAGATTAAGCCGCACAGTATTGTGCATATTAATTTGGCTGATAATCAGCTGACTTTTGTACCGGAAAGAGTGCCGGAAACCCAAACAATCTAATTCTATAAGGAGGCGCTCAGGGTGCCGGAATTGGTCCAGTTAGCAACAAATAATCAAGCAACTTTGTCTGTGGCATTGTTTTCTGCCACTAATCCGCGAGGGATCGTTCAAATCGTTCACGGGGCATTGGAGCACAAAGAGCGGTATTATGATTTTGCAAATTACCTATGTACTCACGGTTACCATGTCATCTTGTCGGATAATCGCGGCCATGGGCAGTCAATATCCAAGGATGATCCTAGAGGCGTAATGGCGAACTTGTCCCAATTATTGACGGACCAGGTGAAAATCACCCATTATGCAAAGCAACGGTGGCCTGGACTTTCAGTTGCCCTGTTTGGCCATTCGTTCGGGTCAATTTTAGCTCGGTTATATCTTCAGCGGCATGATCAGGAATTGACGGGACTGGCGATGACCGGAACGGCCAATTATATTCCGATTGTTCCGATTGGCTTGATGTTGGCCAATCTCTTTTTGAAATTTGATTTGGCTGATAAGCGTTGTCGGCTCCTTTCCAATATGTCGGGACTCAATCCAAAAAACCATCGTTGGTTGAGCTATAACCAGCAAAATATTCAAAGTGTGATTGATGATCCGAAAATGATTGCCGAATACCCTGTTAAAAGTCTCCAGACGTTATGGCGGGGCGATTATGAATTGAAACAGGTTGCTCATTTTAAGTGCCAATCACCACACTTGCCAATTCTGACCATTGTCGGTGATCATGATAAATTTAGTGGGGGCAAACACGGGCTCAACGATACAGTTGCAACTTTGCACCAAATTGGTTATCAGAATGTCACAAGCATCGTCATGCCACACATGAAGCATGAAGTGTTAAACGAAAGCTATCACCCGAAGGTTTATCGCTTAATTTTGAAATTTTTAAATCAACTTGGATAATAAAAAAGATTGAAACCAAAATCGTTTCAATCTTTTTTATGACTTCAATTATCTTGATAAGTTACGCATCTTTACTAATTAAGTAAATTCCGTTAACAGCAACGAATGCAACTATTGCAGCAGCAATTCCAACTTGCCACATATTATAAGGCATTACTTCAAGCTTAGAACCTATGTAACCGACAATTTCGCCGAAAATAAATGCCCAAAAAATTGCCACAAGGTTTGAACTAATCAGTTTCATGACAACAGCCACCTCTCTACATTAACAATCAAAAGTATTTTAGCACAAACCTTGGTAAAAATCACTAAGACTTTTCTGGAAGAATCACAACTTAACCGGTTAAGTTTGGTATAATTTCACATAGAAAGTGGGGTAATAAAGTGAGTTATGTGCCATTACAAGTCATCAGTTCATATAGTTTGCTTCAAAGTCCAATTCGGATTTCTGAACTGATTACCGAAGCCAAAGAACGCGGATATAAGGCCCTGGCTCTCACCGACATCAATGTGATGTACGGTTCGGTTGCTTTTTATGATGCCTGTTTGAAGGCAAATATTAAGCCAATTATCGGTCTGACACTACAACTTCCCGGCGTTATCCTGAACGAAAAAGATTATCCAATTGTTTTGATTGCCAAAGACCAGGTTGGGTATGCCAATCTCATGCAACTTTCAACACTAAAAAGGACCAATCCAGATTTAACCATGGCGGATTTATCAGCCAACCTAAGTCATTTGTTTATCATCTTGCCACCACTTGCGGAAGTCGATGATTTACTGCTTCAGGGAAGACAATCGGAAATTCCGGCCTTGCTTCATTCAATCCGGCAACTGGGGTTAGATGATCATTCGCTTAAAATTGGGATTGATTATCATTCCCCTGACAGCATGATTGATATGCTCAGTAAATTAGCAGCCGATAACCAAGTTGCTTTGATTGCCGACAGTCCGGTGGATTATATCAATGCGACCGATTATTTCCCAATGCAGGTTTTAAAGGCTATTGGGGCTGGGACTAAGATCAGTAACGTCGCTCAACTCAGCCAACAAGTCGGATCATATTGGTTACGGCCTGCGGAGCAAATGGAGGCAGAATATCAGCAGATCCATTTGCAGGGGGCTGTCAAAGAAGCCGAAGTCCTCGTTGATAACTGTCAGGTTGAAATAAAAAAGCAACAACCAAAGTTGCCAGCGTTTGATACACCAAATAGCATTGACTCTGGCCAATACTTACGGCAATTGTGCGAAAAAGGATTAAAATTTCGGCTGAAGCGCAATCAAATTACCGATAGTCAGCCATACATCGACCGCTTAAATCGCGAACTTGGCGTTATTCACTCAATGGGGTTTGACAACTATTTTCTGATTGTTTGGGATGTAATCAATTTTGCCCACAAAACTCATATTATTACTGGTCCCGGCCGAGGCTCCGCTGCCGGGTCATTAGTGGCCTACGTGTTGTTTATTACGGACGTTGACCCAATCAAGTACAATCTACTGTTTGAGCGTTTCTTGAACCCCGAACGAGTGCAGATGCCCGATATCGACCTGGATATTCCTGATAACAAGCGTGATGAAGTCATTCAGTATGTTCACAAGCGTTATGGACATGAGCGGGTTGCCCAAATTATTACATTTGGAACGTTGGCCGCCAAGCAATCTATTCGGGATGTTGGTCGGGTGTTCGGGTTGAATACTACCCAGCAAGACCAATGGAGTGAGGCAATTCCAGCTGCGTTTCACGTGTCACTGAAGGACGCGCTGAATAACTCACAGAAACTAAAAAATCTGATCGCTGACAGCCCATTGAATCAAGCTTTGTTTGACACTGCCGCCTTACTGGAAGGCCTGCCACGGCATTATTCAACTCACGCAGCCGGTTTGGTGTTAAGTGATAATCCCTTGGTCAACTTGGTGCCGCTTCAAGATGGTAATGACGGCCTACTGATGACCCAATATTCTAAAAACTATGTTGAATCGGTGGGGTTGTTGAAAATTGATTTTTTGGGATTGCGCAATTTATCAATTTTGGCTGACGCCCTTAACGAGGTCAAGCAGGTTACCGGAACGGACTTGGATATTTCTGCTATTCCACTTGATGATCCTAAAACAATCGATTTATTTGCTCGTGGTGATACGACCGGAATTTTTCAGTTTGAGTCTGCGGGTATTCGAAATGTGCTCCGACGCCTAAAGCCGGAACGTTTTGAAGATGTGGCACTGGTCAATGCTTTATATCGGCCGGGACCCATGCAAAACATTGATGAAGTTGTGAAACGTAAGAACGAACATGAGCGGCTGACTTATCCAGATGATTCATTGATTGATATTTTAAAACCGACCTATGGCGTGATTGTTTATCAGGAACAGGTCATGTTAGTTGCCTCCAAATTAGCTGGATTTTCACTTGGACAAGCTGATATTTTACGGCGGGCAATGAGCAAGAAAAAGCTGAACGTGATGGAACAAATGAAATCACTCTTTCTCTCTGGTGCCAAAAAACGGGGGCATCCCGAAGCCGTTGCCAACAAAGTTTTTGATTATATTGAGAAATTTGCCAACTATGGCTTTAACAAGTCACACGCCGTTGCCTATAGTAAAATGGCTTACGAACTGGCTTACCTAAAAGTTTATTATCCAGGGGAATTTCATGTTGCGCTGCTCAATTCTGTTCAGGGAAATCCCGTTAAGATTAAGGAATATTTGCTCGATGCAAAAGCCACGAAGGTCGGTGTTAGCGCTCCTAATATTAATCAAAGCTTGGCGGCATTTTCTTTCCAAGGTGGTCAAATTGTCTTTGGCCTGGAATCCATTAAGGGGGTTCGCCATGACATGGTTCAGGATATGTTGAGCGACCGCCAGCAAAATGGTGCCTTTAAAAATTTTCCGGATTTTTTAACTCGGCTACCAGGCAAATATCGTAAGCCGGAATTAATTAACGCACTCATCTATTCAGGCGCATTGGATACTTTTTCATTTAATAGGTCAGAACTGATTGCCGCTGCACCCGAATTTATTAGTTCGGTTGAGCTTAGCGGCAATTCCATGAGTCTTTTTAAGGCCCTTGAGCCGAAAATGCCAAAAAAGCCTGAATTGCCTTTAATGGAAAAATTGGCCAAGGAAAATCAATACTTGGGGGCCTATTTATCGGGACACCCAACCGAGCGTTTTACCGAGCTAGCCAATGAGTTGCAAGCAAAGCCGACCAATCAGCTTAGCGTTGGGATGAATCATATTTTCATAATCTTATACGTCACTAAGGTTAAGGTTATCCGGACAAAAACTGGCAAGCAAATGGCTTTCGTGGATGGTAATGATCAAGTCGGAGAAACTTCCGTGACGGTTTTTCCAAACATTTTCAGTCAGATCCAGTCTTGGCTTCACAAAGATATGGTGATTTTAGTTCAAGGCAAGGTTGAGAAAACAACTGATATTCAAGTTGTGGCTAATCGCATTGAACCAGCTGACAATGCAATGCATCGCCTGAGTCATTCCGCGGACCAGCCTAAGTGGTACCTTAGAATTGACCAGGATCATGATAAAAATACAATCTTTCACAATTTGACCCAATTAGCAACAACTGCCCACGGATCAATTTCAGTGGTCGTTTACGAGGCTGAAACCAAACGGACTTGGAAACTTGATAATCAGTTTGATCTCCAATCGGGGGATCAAGTAAAAAATAAGTTAATCACAATCTTTGGTCAAAAGAACGTTGTATATAAGTAATTTTCAAAATAACACATCAACTTGGTAAAGGCTTACATTTCTGCTATGCTAACTTTCCTGCGTGTAAAAGACTTTCAAAACAGGGTTAGAACGGCAAAATGTGGGCGACAATCCGGTTAAAAAGTGATAAAATACGAATGAAATCTAAAAGGATACCAATTGTTTGTTCGTAACGTTTTTTGACGTTGCGGTAAAGTGTTTGGTGCCCAAAAACCGAAGGAGAGATTTTACTTATGAAGAAAACTAAGATCGTAAGTACATTAGGACCAGCAAGTACTGATGTCGAAACCATTACCAAGCTTATTGAAGCTGGCGCTAATGTATTCCGATTTAACTTTTCACATGGTGACCACCCTGAACATCTTGATCGTATGAACAAGGTTCACGAAGCTGAAAAGAAGACTGGTAAAACTGTTGGAATTATGCTTGATACTAAAGGTGCTGAAATTCGGACCACTGTTCAAAAGGACGGTAAGATCGAATATCACACTGGCGATAAGTTCAGAATTTCAATGGATGACAGTCTTGAGGGTACAAAGGACAAGATCGCTGTTACTTACCCAGGACTTTTCGATGATGTTCATGTCGGCGGCCACGTTCTTTTTGATGATGGTTTGTTGGACACTGTAATTGACGAAAAAGATGACGCTAAAAAAGAATTGCTTGTAACAGTTCAAAATGATAGCGTTCTTGGCTCACGTAAGGGTGTTAATGCACCTGGTGTTTCAATCAACTTGCCTGGTATTACTGAAAAAGATTCAGATGATATCCGCTTTGGTTTGGAACATGAAATTGACTTCATTTCTGCTTCATTTGTTCGTAAAGCCCAAGATGTCTTGGATATCCGTGCTTTACTTGAAGAAAAGCATATGGAACACGTTCAAATCTTCCCAAAGATCGAATCACAAGAAGGTATCAACAACTTTGAAGATATCATCAAGGTATCTGATGGTTTGATGGTTGCCCGTGGTGATATGGGTGTTGAAATTCCAGCAGAAAATGTTCCGTTGGTACAAAAGACTTTGATCAAGCGTTGTAACCAATTAGGCAAGCCAGTTATTACGGCTACCCAAATGCTTGATTCAATGCAAGAAAATCCTCGTCCAACTCGTGCCGAAGCATCTGATGTTGCCAACGCTGTCTTTGATGGTACTGATGCAACCATGCTTTCAGGTGAAAGTGCAAACGGTGATTATCCTGTTCAATCAGTTCAAACAATGGCTCGGATTGACGTTAAGGCTGAAAATGCATTTAGCGAATTCGGTACCCCACGTCCTAAGTTTGACTCAAGCGATGTGACTGAATCAATTGGTGAATCAGTTGCTCGAGTTGCTAAAGAATTAGGTGTTCATACAATTGTTGCCGCTACCCGTTCAGGCTACACTGCTAAGATGATTTCCAAGTATCATCCAGATGCTGACATTCTTGCCATTACATTTGACGAACGAACTCGTCGTGGCTTGATGATCAACTGGGGTGTTCACCCAATCTTAGTTGACGAAGTTAAGAGCACTGACGAAATCTTTGAATTAGCTTCAAAGAAAGCTCTTGAAACCGGTTTGGCTAAGGAAGGCGACTTGATCATCGTCACTGCCGGAGTTCCAGTTGGTGAAAGTGGAACGACTAACTTGATGAGAGTTCAATTGATCGGCTCAAAGCTGGTTCAAGGCCAAGGTGTTGGTGACAAGACCGTTATTGGTAAGGCTGTGATCGCAAAGAACGCAGCAGACGCTAAGAGCAAAGTTACTGAAGGTAGCATTTTAGTTACGAAGTCAACTGACAAAGAATACTTACCAGCTATCGAAAAGGCAAGTGCCGTTGTTGTTGAAAACGGTGGTTTGACTTCACACGCAGCTGTTGTTGGTATTTCAATGGGAATTCCAGTTGTCGTTGGTGCCCAAAATGCAACCACTAAAATCTCTGATGGTGAATTAATTACCGTTGATTCACATCGTGGAGTTATCTACCATGGCGCATCAAGCTCAATCTAATGAGTTTCTGGATTAACTCAATTAGTTATTTAAATGAATAAAAATGGAGGATGGAACAAAACATATTGTTTTGCGGCTCTTCGTCAACTGTTGTTGGTGAAACTAAATTCGAGTTCTAATCACTTTGTGATTAGGGCTCTTTTTGTTTT
>NZ_JAUCAP010000072.1:0-13059 GCF_030361045.1 Lentilactobacillus sp. TOM.63 | reverse complement strand
CAACGCTGATAACACCTTTTGGTGTTAGTTTGTGCATTCATCTACCTGGTTAAAATCAGGAGATTTCTGCGAATCCTGTCATTAAAAAATTCTTAAATGCCTAAACAATCAGTAATGGTAAGGCTTTCGAAAATTAGCGATTCATATTGTTCCCGTTGGCTGCCATGATGGCTCTAATTTCTTGATCAGTTGCCAAATTAAAATCGCCGGGGATTGTTAGTTTTAGAACCGCGGCTGCCATAGCGTAATTTAATTGATCCTGGGGCGTGAATTGATGCAAGAAGCCATGAATCATGCCAGCACCAAACGCATCGCCGCTGGCCACTTCGGCGTTAACGTTGATGTCATAAGCAGGACTTTCGTAAAACTGGCCATCCCGTAACATCAACGATGCCCATTTGCCATGTTGAACGGAGTAAATATTGCGCACAATACTACCAACCGTGTGAACACTTGGATACATATCGGTAATTAAGCTCATGCTGTCTTCAAATGACTTTTTTTGGTCGATGACGCTGCTGCGGTCGCCATTAAAGGCAGTCTCAATGCCAAATGCATCAAAAATATCTTCATCATGGACGAGACAAATATTAACGTAGGGCATGATTTGTTCGTTAAAGGCGATGGCATCCGCAGATGACCAGAGCTTGCCGCGGTAGTTAGCGTCGTAAACCACGGGGATTTGGTGTTGTTTACAAACCTTGATGGCGGCCAATAAAGTGGTTTGTAATTCTTCTGAGAGTGCCGGGGTGATGCCCGAAATATAAAAATAGCTGGTCTTTGCCAGTAGTGTGTTCCAATCGTAATCGCTGGCTTTGGATGCCGCAAAGGCGCTATCGGCGCGATCGTAAATGACTTCGCTGGGACGGATGCCGTTACCACGTTGGAGAAAGTAAATCCCCAAGCGACTGCCGCCACGAAGAATTTTGGTTATATCGACACCAAATTTGGCAACTGCTGCAGCCGCGCCGCTGCCTAAGTCGTTTTCTGGGAGCTTGGTCACATAGGCAACCTGATCGCCCAGCTGGGCCAATGAAACGGCAACGTTGGCTTCAGCGCCGCCGTAATTTGCATCGAAATGAGTTGACTGCATCAATTTATCATTACCAGGAGTTGTTAATCTGAGCATGATTTCCCCGAACGTTGTGACCTGCATGTGAATATCCCCAATCTGTTAGTCTGATGTGATGAAATCCTTATTGCCATTATCGTACCACAATCGTCTTTTGGGACCATGTTTTAGATAGGTGGTGGGAATATAAAAAGGGGTTGAGATATTAGTCGATAAGATATTTATAAATACAACTTGGCTTTCCCATCTTATATTGATAAAAGCTGCGCCAAACGGCTGATCCCTGCCATTTAACGGAAAGGACCAACTATTCCAAAATCAGGAATAATTGGTCCTTTCCGTTAAATTCTGGGATCAAAACGCCTACTCCCAGTCTTAAATAAAACAAATCAGATTACTGTTTAGAATCGTCAGAGGCATCATCGCTTGATGAACTGTCTGACGAGTCAATTGATTGTTGTGGCGCATCGATAACCGAAGTGGCTGGCTGAACAGTTTGCTGATCGGCCAGTTCGTTGTAGAAGTTCGCAAAACTCAACGTATAGTAAGGCTGAACCCAGATAGCTGCAATTCCAAATGTGATGAGAACCACCAAGCCCCAGCCAATGAAGCTCAGGATCATCACGAAGTATTCCCATTTATGACCGTCCATCAATTGGCGACTCCGGGTAATCGCGTCAAGATAGCCAATTTGCTCACCATGATCAATCGCGTCCCGGTAAATATAATAGGCTTGCGAATATGAGAAGGCCTTGATAATTCCTGGAATGACCAATAATAAGGTCCACAGAAATGTGAAAATGCTAATTAAAATATACAGTAAGATTGTGCCTAAGAAGTATTCTCCTCGAGAGAAGATGGTGAATGACTTTTGCAGCGGATTCTCATAGGTTAAGGTTTGTCGAATCGCGTCGATGCTGATGAAGAACACACCGATTGTCATGATTGAAGCAAGTAGGGTGAGGAAAAATCCAATATTGACGGTAATCGTAAACGGATCACTCCGTTCCATATCGGGGACATACATGATCCCCCCAACGGCTTCCAGAATAAAGATTGGTAACCACAGTAGAAAATAAAATGAAAAATGGCTATTTAAAATACTTTTGGCATCCTTTTTTAATGCAGGCCTGTCCATTTTGACCAACTCCTATCTATATAATATGTAAATGAAAAGGTGTGATGCCCGGAATGAACATCGCACCTTCATTGTAAATTGTGTTTTGATGAGGCGGATTAAGTCGCTTTAAGACGATTGCCATCATAAAATTAATAACGAATCGTTAACGACTTAATTTCGCCTAATAAATTAGTCCGCTCTTTCAAACGCGCCTTTAGTGATCAATGCACTCTTAACCCAGCCTTGACCCTTTACATAAGAGAATGAGCTGGTCTTCTTGGTTGCAAAGCTCTTAGCTTTTATTGTTTTGTCAACTTTGAAGGTCGTGCTTGGTTTGATCTTGCCTTTTACCGTAAAGATAACGTTTGGTGTGTCGGCGCCAATCGCACCCTTGTAGACAGTTACTGAATTGTCCTTAGTGTGATAGGTTGCGGCTTTTTTGAAGAATTTTGATGATGTAATGGCAAATTTATAACTCTTTGTTTTAGCCGCACTAGCAGTCATTGGCGCAACGCCAATAAAAGGTGCTGCCAAGATGGCACTTGCGACAACCGTTGCAAATTTACTCATAACTTTCTCCCCCTTTGTCTATCTATAGAACCAGTTTGAGTATACAATATTACAAATCAATGTCAAAGAATTAGCCTTTTGCAATCTTGATGTAATATATTCGCGATGATATTAATCAACTATGCATTGAATTACTAATTAACATGACAAAATGTTGATAGATTATTCAAAATTTGAAACAGTAAGGTTCGGCACGTGGGATCAAATTGCGTATTTAAAATTTGATTGGGGGTTTCGTGAAATCTTGATCCCGAAATAAAGTCCTGATCCGCCGCAACCAATTCGCTCAGGGTCGCTGGGGTTGATTCAAGATGAAATTGCAACCCAATTCCAGATCCAAGCTGAAATCCTTGATTTGCCCAGTCCTGACTAGAGAAGAGGCCGCTGGCATTGGCGGGAACTTCAAAGCCTTCACCATGCCAGTGAAGAACTTGATAGGCATGATTTGCAGCAAATAAACGTTGGGCAAGTTGGCTGGTTGAAACTGGGCCGAAGCCAACTTCTTTAGGGGTGGGAATCACCTTACTGCCGAATGCTTTAGCCAATTGTTGGCCGCCTAAGCAAACGCCTAACATTGGTTTGCCTGCCGTCACCACTTCCTTAATGAGCTGGCGTTCTGCTTGAATCCACGGTAAATGATCATTGGCGCTCATCGGGCCACCCAGCACAACGAGAAAACTGATTGTATCTGCGGTTGGTAACTGATAGCCATTCTCAAATAGTGGGACCAGTTCGCGCTCATGCTGGTTCTCGGTAATCCATTGATCAATTAAGCCGGGAACTTCAAATGGGACATGTTGAATGATGGTTATTTTCATTTGGTTACCTCATTTCTCGACACTATGACGGATTAAATCTTCGACGATTAGTTTATATAGAAGAGATTGAATGGCAATTGATTGATATTGTTTGGCAGAAGCGTGGTCGTGGTCCAGGTTCTTAAGCTCATCGTTGAAAACTTTGATGAACTGATCATAGGCTTGCGGGATTGGGTTTAGCGTCAACGCAATTTTGATTGCATCGGCAACCGTTTTCAATGATAGGATTTGCTTGAGAATGCTGACCACTAGAATTGTTGCAATATGATCACGTGAATATCGTTTTTTTATCGGGCGGTCAACCAACCCTTTCTTGACATAACTATTGATCATTGATTTGGTGATGGTCGTGTTTGTGAGTGGGGTCAGATACTGATTTATCTGGTCGATTACCTGATCCATGTAGAGGTCAATTGACGGCAGTTCAGCGTATAATGGCAATGAAATTTGTGATAACTTGTGGCCAATCGTTTGTTTGAGCATTTAAGCAGCTCCTTTGATTTGAATATTGCTATTATGACATATTGAGGCTTGAAAATAAAGAACGTAGATTTGATATCTACATTATCTTGACTAGACGACCATTATATCTTATGATGGTTTTAGGATAGCTGTGTAAAGCAGAAGTCTGCATGTAAGCACCTTTGAAAAAAATTTCCAAACCCGGAATTTCTCTCAAAGGAGACTTACACTCCGACTTCTTTGCTCCGCTCACTTATTTAGGACCGCTGCACAAAGCAAAAGTCTGCACATAAGCACCACCAACAAAAATCCCAAAAACGGGGATTTCTGTTGGTGGAGACTTATGCTCCGACTTTTAACCGCTTTGCTCCGCTCACTTATTTAGGACCGCTGCACAAAGCAAAAGTCTGCACATAAGCACCACCAACAAAAATCCCCAAAACCGGGATTCCTGTTGGCGGAGACTTATGCTTCGACTTTTAACCGCTTTGCTCCGCTCACTTATTTAGGACAGCTGCACAAAGCAAAAGTCTGCACATAAGCACCACCAACAAAAATCCCCAAAACCGGGATTCCTGTTGGCGGAGACTTATGCTCCGACTTTTAACCGCTTTGCTTCGCTCACTTATTTAGGACAGCTCCTCCAAGCAATAATCTGCATATAAGCACCTTCTGCAAAAATCCCCAAGACCAGGATTTCTGCAGAAGGAGACTTATATTCCGATTATTCCCGCTTGGATCCGCTCACTTATCTAGGACAGCTCCTCCAGGCAGAGATCTGCATGTAAGCACCTCGAACAAAAATTCCCAAAACCGGAATTTCCGTTCGAGGAGACTTACACTCCGATCTCTAACCGCCTGGATCCGCTCACTATTATCAGGAGGCGTCATCATGAAGAATGGAACCGTCAAAATAACCAAACAGCAAATTATATATGAGGTATTGAACGCCGTTACTCATGGCGTCTCCTTCGTGGTTGGGGTAGGGCTGTCAATCATGCTGCTGATCAGAGCATATCATGACAAGTTATCCACCCCGGCGATTACCAGCCTGATTATTTATAGTATTACTGTGCTTTCACTCTATTTAGCGTCAACGTTGCTCCATTGTTTTGTGTTTACGCGGGCAAAACGGATTTTCCAGATTTTAGACCACAGTAATATTTTCCTATTAATTGCTGGCACTTACACGCCGTATTGTATTATCTTTGTGAATAATATTTGGGGAAATATCTTGTTGGCAAGTATTTGGGTATTAGCGTTAGGTGGCATTATCAGCCACATTGTGTTTCATGGCAAATACCAGAAAACGGAGACCACCATTTATGTCCTGATGGGTTGGTTGTGCATGTTTTTGGGGAAAGAATTATACACCAATTTGAGTACGAGTGGCTTTTGGCTGTTGGTAGCCGGTGGCGTCATCTTCACCACCGGAGCAGTCATCTATAGTTTCCCAAGGATTCCCGGGCTGCACTTAATTTGGCATTTCTTCGTGATGGCTGGAACGTTGACAATGTTTTTATCTATCTATATGAATGTTTAATGGTGGGACTTCTGGAAATTCTTTTGGGAATAGTCGGTTAGATGTCTTTTCTTGGCCGGTCCGACGCCATTGAGACAGTTTCCTGATAGCCTTTTTTTAGGAGTCTCAACGTAAAATTATTTCATTTAGCAATTTTTGTAGTCATCCAGTAATATGTTTGCAAAATGAGCATTGTTATTTTCAGCCGCCAGTCAAATATCGGTCAATTTTTCTCATAAAATATTGCTAAAACATTGATAAAACGCCACTGGTGGAATCATCTGCCAGTGACGTTTTTTGTAAAATAATTGTAGTCAGATGTTTAAATTCAAATGATTCAATGCATGATATACTTTTATGCAAGGAGGTGCGATCATGAAAAAGTTACGTTTATTAGTCCTCGCTGTACTTATTGTCTTTGGTATTAGTCTGTCCATGAACCCGGTTGAAGCTCAAGCGAGTTCTTCTACGACAACTCCCAAGGCACTCCGAGGAACTTGGTATGAGTACAGAGGTGACAAGAAGTTCAATGTCATTAAAATCACTACCCATAGTTTTACGGCCAACGGCAAAACCTACACCCCTTCTAAATCGGGTTATCGAAAGTTACAAGTATCGAAATGGGGAAGTTGGTATTCATTTAATAAGACCAGCTCAGATTCTAAAGATTTGGGTCAATATAAGACTAAGAAGAAGCTTATTGGTGGGTCTTATAAAAACGTGCTCGTGAAGTATAAGGGTGTGGGCACTTACCATGTTTTCCCAACTAACAAGTATTATCGAAATTATTCATATAGTGTGTTGGATTAGCGTGAGTCATGGAATTGGTGAAGGCGTTATTGATTTTCACGATGTTTCACTTTTAGTTTAAAACTTAAAATCCTCAAAGGTGAATGGATTTCGTTCATCTTTGAGGATTTTTTGAGTTGTAAAATAGCCTTTGTAAACATAGTTGTAAAATGCCATGTCATTTTCAAAGTAATAATGTTCGCATTTTGATGGCTGGTCCGATATAATTAGTTCAGGAATATATTACAGAATGTTTATCTTAAGCCGATTAGTTGTGGGAAATGATTTTAAATCACGAGTTCAAAAATTTAAGCTTTTGCTTGTCACCTTAGTTTACGCCCTTTTCTAGGATCGTTTCGACACAACTGGTTCTAGCCTGGCTTGTTCATCTCTCACTTTTTAAGGAGGCCGTTTTATCATGAAAAAATCATTCGCTGCCGCTGTCATGACGTTGATTGTGCCCCTATTACTTGCTGGTTGTGCCCCTAAATCCAACGATCAAAGCCAATCAAAATCAAGTTCTTCCAGCAGCACTCAAACCACTGCCCAAAGTGATTCACAAAGTTCTTCGGCGACAACGGCCAATCAGACGACTGGACCGCGGGCCTTAAAGGTTCAATATCAAGCTGCTTCTTTTACAACCACTTTGGATCATGAATATTACGAGGAACATCTTTATAAGTATGTTCCCGGTTCAGTCGACCGCAACAAGACCTACACTTGGGATTCTAAGAATGTTTCAACCCAGACCAAAGTTCACGTTGATAAAAGGGCGGTTGCCACTTTCAAGGATGAGGATGACCACGAAAACGAACACGAAACATTCTATCGAATTAAATTAGGAAATGCTGCGCAGAAGTATTGGGTTAACGATGATGTTCTGCAAAACGACCATGAGAATGATTATGACGACTAATCCAAAAAGGTTGCAATTTTTTCCGGAAGGTTGTATATTATGGACAATCAAAAAAGGAGGTGATGCTTTTTGACAAGTGGAATATCTCATAAAGCATCAGCTGTGGAGAACGAATTAAAATAGTTGATGTTTAAGAGAAAGAGCCGGCGAAATACAAATCGCCGGTTTTTTTGTTATACCATTAACTATTTGAATAAGGTTGAGATTGGAGTGATTTGGATGACTGGCATATTGCAATGGGTGGCAACTTATGCGCTGAGTGCGCTATATTATTTTGTTTTCTGGGTGTTTAGTCGGGAAAATGCAATTAACGGCGGCAATGATCTTTCGTCCATTTTTGATTGGTTTAATATCATCAACGCTGTTGGATTATTTCCAATTTCTTCCATATGGTTCAGAAATATCTTACATAAAGTTGGTCATCAAACGCATGTTGGTGGGTTGCCAATGGATTGCGGGAACGGTCCGACATATTTTACCCCGCTGAAAAATGGCAACCAATCCCGATTTATTTTGGGTGGAATCAATACGGCGCTGTTTAAAAATGCCGAATTGCTCGTCATTTACCTGATTAATTATGTGGTGGCATTGCCACTGTTTATTCTCCTCAGCTTGTCGCAACTTTTTGGCTGGCGACTATTTGAACGCATGATCCTAGCCATTGAAAAATACCGGTATCAGGAAAAAATGAAGTTGACAAAATTTGTGAAACCGATCGACGTTGCTGAAATCACAAGGCTATTTAACGAGCATCAAGCTGGCATTGTATTTATCGGTTCTCCTGACGATGTGATGAGTCGCATGATTGCCAAACGGATTATCGGCGCGGCCAAATTGAATTCCGTGGTTATTCACTATTTTGACGTTGCTAAAGCAACTGATGAAGAGAATCAAACGGTTTTATCGAAGCTTCACTTATATAGTTCCCCCAAGCAACTGCCAGCACTTGTTCGGATTGGCAGTGATGGATCGGTATCACCAGTTGATTTTGATCGAATTGATGAAGTGATTCGGCTTTGGGCTGAGAATCCGGACAAGTAAATGACGTTGCGGATTGCCAATCACCGCGCGTTACACACTCAATATTACAGCCACATTAAATAATTAAACTGTTAGCGTTTTTACAAAACTTTAACCTAGCGACTTTCAGAAAAACACTGTAAGATATGAAAGGTTGAGTTTCAAAAAACGAATAAGGAGATGAAAATCGATGAGACAGTTTAAAGTTCAAAGCTTTGTGTTGGTTCTGATTGCATTTGTGTTGGGGTTCAGTGAATTCCTGATTGTGGGGATTTTGGATGATCTTGGTGCGCAATTCGACGTGCCGGTTGCAACCGTTGGCTACCTAGTCACTATTTTTGCAATTGTGTATGCCATTAGTACCCCATTTATTACGATTCTAATCAGTCGCTACAACTTGTTTGCTGGATTACTGGCCATGATGGGGATCTTTACCCTTGGCAACATCCTCAGCTTTTTCGCCACCAACTTTGTCTTTCTGGCAATTTCACGAATCGTGACCGCTTCGGTTGCAGGTGCTGCCATTTCGCTTGGATTAACCTTTGCGGGTTATATTGCGCCAATGCCAAAGCGTGGCTGGCTGTTATCATGGGCTTTCTCAGGATTCAGTATTGCATCGGTTGTCGGTGTGCCGCTGGGAACCTGGATCTCCACTAACTTTGGCTGGCGGATCTCGTTTTTAACCGTGATTGTGATTAGTCTGGTTACCGTTGGCCTGATTTGGTTGAGCTTGCCACGAAATTTGAAAGTTAAAGAAAGCAGTATTAATGGGCAAATTTCCCTGTTTAAGGACAAACGGATTCGAATCGGCATGCTGCTGCCGATGTTTAATTTGGCAGCAATCTATGTCTTTTACACATACCTGCGCCCAATCATTACGACGCAGTTGCAGTTCTCAATTGGGACGTTGACAATTTTATTATCTGTATTTGGAATCTCTAATATCATTGGTAACCTTGCGAGTGGCCGATTGAGTGAAGGGCCTGGCATGCGAGCCATCCCCAGCGTTTTCATTGCCCAGTTCATTTTGATGATGCTGATGCCAGTTGCTTTCAATTATAGCTGGGTCGGGGTGGTTGTTTTATTCCTGGTCATTTTCACGATGCCACTATTAAATTCCCCGATTCAACTATTCTTCTTGCAAGTAGCCGAAAAGGATTATCCTCAATCTATCGTTCTGGCATCGTCGCTCAACTCGATTTTTTCCAACTTTGGCATTGCCTTAGGTTCAGCAACCGGTGGGGTGATTGTGTCAAATTTCAGTTTGGATGGCGTTGGCCCCGGTGGTGCCGTTTATGCAGTTGTCGCGTTTGGATTAGTCGTAGCTTTAAATCGCATGACCCAAAAATTATTTCAATCTCACAGACCAAACGTGTAGAATGAGACTATCAATGACCATATACCAAAGGGAGGTTCTATGGACCGAATTAGCTTAAAACTTGAATCTAAACGACTATTATCAAGTCATTTTCCATTTTTTGTGATTTTATTTTTACCAGTGATTATTTTACAGTTCGGCAATTCCTTTGCCAGTTCAATGATTGATATTCAGTCAAAGGCGTTTCAGAATAGCTATGCCATGCTCCTTGAAGGGGACCTGAACGCTGGTACTGAAAACTTGCTGTTGATTTTTGCCATTATGGCTTTATTAGGAATCATTATTAGTTTGCTGTCTGCAGGGATGACCTTCGCCAGCATCGATTTGTTGCGAAATAAGGCTAAATTCGATCAGCCAGTGACCAAATCGTTTACGATCTTGAATAATGGCACTTATTTTATCAGTGCGATTATCATGGGAATTTTGACAACAATCATGATTTTTTTGTGGTCGCTTTTGTTGGTGATTCCTGGGATTATCAAGAGTTTCTCTTACGTTCAGGCATTAAATATCTATCGTGATGCATTAGACGCTGGCAAACCAATTGGGTATTTTGAGGCAATCACCAAAAGCCGGCAGATGATGGCCGGGCATAAGATGGAATATTTCATTTTGGCCTTAAGTTTTATAGGCTGGTATATTCTGGAAGGCTTGTCATTTGGTGTTTTGTCATTTTGGGTGTTGCCGTATACTCAATTGGCTTTCGCAAACTTTTACGTCAAGATCGCCGATGATTCCGAGTCAGAAGATTTAACCAGTATTTTTGATCATCAAGCGTGATCGAGATTGGGACCAAAAGATGACTTAGCTCTGAAGTTGAAACGAAGGCGGCCGTGCATTCTAGTTTTGGGATGCATGGCCGTTTTTGTATGAACGGTGGGGGTCGTGGTATGTTGCAATCCCTTATCTGGATCGCAAAAGCAAGTATTGTTAGCTTCGTAAGTTAGCTGAAGTGGCTCGGGCAGAAATTGTCCGGTCACTTTTTTTGTTCGATATAGAACGTTTTTTTCACAAGCACTGACTCACAAGCGCTTTCAATCGGCGTGATAATTTATTGCGTGAGTCTCAATTTGATCATTAAGTACTTACCGCATAAATGCTGATTGAACTTAAAAAATGATTTTGGAAGTCGACTAATATTTGTGAAATTATTTACAAAAACACGTGAGAATGCTACGATGTAACTGGCTTCAAATCTGAGTGAATCATATTGGAGGATCCTTATAATGAAAGAAAATTTTGATTTTTTAATGCCTAGTGTGAACTTTTTTGGTAAAGGCGTTATTGAAAAAATTGGTGATCGGGCTAAGATGCTGAACATGAAGAAGCCTTTGGTCGTGACTGACACCGTTTTGCGTTCAATGGAAAATGGCCCAGTTGCCCAGACCCTTGCTTCATTGGACAAAACCGGGGTTCCTTATGTCATTTATGATGGCGTCGAACCTAACCCGAAGATCCGTAACATTCAAGAGGGGAAGCAGGTTTATCTGGACAACGATTGTGACAGTATTATCACTGTCGGTGGGGGCTCCTCTCATGACTGTGGTAAAGGGATCGGCATTATTTTGACAAATGGGGATGACATTACCAAATTAGCTGGGATTGAAACTCTCAGCAATCCATTGCCACCATTGATGGCCGTTAACACGACTGCCGGTACTGCTTCAGAATTGACTCGCCACTGTGTCATTACAAATGAAAAGACGAAACTGAAGTTCGTTGTTGTCTCATGGCGAAATGTGCCATTGGTTTCATTTAACGACCCAATGCTGATGCTGGATGTTCCGGCAAATTTAACTGCGGCAACTGGAATGGATACATTTGTTCAGGCGATTGAACCATATGTTTCAACCAATCGAAATGAAATCACCGATGGCCAGTGTGTCGAAGCAATCAAATTAGTTGAAGAGAGTCTGCGAGAAGCATACGCCAACGGTCATAATGTCGAAGCGCGAACCAAGATGGTTGAAGCTGAAATGTTAGGCGGGATGGCCTTCAATAACGCTGATTTGGGATATGTTCACGCAATGGCGCATCAATTGGGCGGTCAGTATGACGCCCCACATGGTGTCTGCTGTGCAATGTTACTGCCAATTGTTGAAAAATATAACATCATTGCCTGCCCGGAGCGATTTGCACAATTAGCCGAGATTATGGGTGAGAATACAGAGGGCTTGTCAGTTCGTGAAGCAGCTGACCTGTCAATCAAGGCAATGCGCCAAATGTGTGATGACGTTAATATTCCACGGAGCATCAAGTCAATTGGGGCAAAACCAGAAGACTTTGAATTGATGGCTGAAAACGCCTTGAAGGATGGCAATGCCTTCTCGAATCCTCGCAAGGGAACCAAAGAAGATATCGTGAAGTTGTTCCAAGAAGCTTACGACATGCCAGAACGTGACTAGGATTTGGTGATTTTTGCTTATCACCCGAGACATTCTAAGATTGGGATAAAAGGCGATTTGATCCCAGAATTTAACGCAAAAGACCAATGATTCCTGTGATTTTGGAATAATTGGTCCTTTTTGTTAAACGGCCGGGATCAGCCGGTTGGTTCAATAGTTTCCGAAAGCCGGCGTAGTCTGATTCCTGATATTATGGTTGCCTAATGATGACGATAAAATTTCTTCAAAAATTCAAACATAATTCATGACATTTCACAAATATTCAGGTATCATTATGGTGTTGATAAGAATATGATTTAATAATGAGAATTTTTGATATTGGAAGGTGAGACACATGAGACGAGGACTTTTTGTAGATGCCAGTTTGCTTTTGTTGATTCCCATTAGCATCGTAGGCTTTTCAATGAGTATTGAAAGTGATCGAAGCACATACAGGACAACTCAAACGGCTAAAGTGAATGATATTGCCACAACTACTGACACAGAATATACCAATGACGATGCTAATGATAACCTTAAGGTCCAGCCGATGGACTTCAGTGTGTCCCGGGTTTATCGAGTGACATATAGTCACACCAAGTTTAGGACGACATTAGATGATGATTACCGTGAAGAGCGACTTTACCGCTATGTCCCAGGTTCTAAGAAGGCCAATCGAACTTATAGTTGGTCCAAGATTAAAGCTAAAGTTGGTAAACGGGTCTATGTCGATAAAAAAGCCAAGGTCTACTATCGTGAAGATGACGGTGAAAGGGATACCGAAGACTTTTATCGGATCCGAACTTCTAACAGTAACAAGGCTCAGAAATACTGGGTAAATGAAGATGTTGTTGAAATAGACGATTAATGTTCACTTGGTCATCAGTCACCTTGGAGCTAGAATTTAAGTGAAAAAAGTAATGCATTCGGGTTTGAAGTGAACCCCAATAGTTGGAGATAATATTTAATAATTTTTAGGCACATAACTGGTCGTTGTGAATCCGGTAT
>NZ_JAUCAP010000071.1:0-13340 GCF_030361045.1 Lentilactobacillus sp. TOM.63 | reverse complement strand
ACCTCATACTTAATTAATAATTCTATGGTACTCAAAAAGACGTCTACGAAGTAGACGTCCAGTTATTTAGTGCTTACAATTGATGAGCAGATTGTATGAAAAGTTTTTGTTAAAGTATTATCAGCAACGCTTTTCCAACTATGAAGTAAAATCTGCTTATATTAAATGGGATAAGATGGAAAAGGAAACGCCCTATCTGCCAACCATGCATTCTGATGTTCGAATTTGTGGCCAAAATAGGACAGTTGTTTTAGACGCAAAGTATTATCAGCATTCGTTACAAAGAAATTTTGGCGTCAAAAAATTTCATTCGGATAATATGTACCAAATTATTACGTATGTTCTAAATGAAAGTCGGACTGGCCACAATTCCAATGTTGAAGGAATCATTTTGTACGCAAAATCCAGTATCGGTGGCCATCCGGATGGTGAAATTCATATTTTGGGTCATAGATTTCGAGTCAAGACTTTGGATCTTAATGTTAATTGGCAACAGTTAACAGAACAGTTAGATCGTTTGATTGTATTTTGATCATTGTTAATCCAAGGTTCCACCGCCAATAACTCGCTCACATAATGGGTAACGTGAACGTCATCAAATAGTACTTGTATTTTGTGATTTTCTCTACCCAAAAGATCTCACAATAAAAGATCTCAAGCCATCAACATTGATTGCCTTGAGATCTTTTAATTTATACTATTTTACCAGTTTTCATTGTACCAACCCCGATAGCGTTTTCATTTCCTCCCAAGTTGGATACGACTTCTGTGTTCCCTGGCGAGTAACGGTGATTGCCGCGTACTGATTAGCGTGCTTAAGCGCAGTTGGCACATCTTCTCCTTGAGCAAAGTAGTGGGAGAATGACCCAATAAAGGAGTCGCCAGCGCCAGTGGTATCGACGGCTTTGACTTTGACCGCCGGAATCAGTTCGCTGTGATCTTTGGCAACCCAAAGGACGCCCTTTGACCCCAGCGTTACCATCATATTCTTAACTCCTAAGGTAATCATGTGCCTGGCTGCCTTCTTAATTTCATCCATATCATTGGTTGGCATACCGGTTAGGGTGGCTAACTCAGTTTCGTTTGGTGAGAAGAAGTCAACTTTAGATACATGATTAATGTCCAAGTCTTTGTTTGCGGGAGCGGGGTTCAAGAGCACTGGTACGCCGAACTGGTTGGCCAAGTCGATTGCATGATAATTGGTTTCCAACGGAATTTCTTGCTGTAAGACAATGATCTTAGTATTTTTAATCAAGTCGACATACTTATCCAAAACTTCTGGGGTTAACTCGTTGTTGGCACCCTTGATAATCAGGATTCGATTGTCTGAGGTCGGATCAACAAAAATTGGTGCAGCACCGCTATTCTTAGTGCCAATGCCAACACCGGTGGTATCAATGTGATTTTCCTTAAAATTAGCGAGCTGCTGTTTACCAAACGTGTCATTACCAACCATTGAGACAAAGCTGACCTTGGAACCTAATCTGGAAGCTGCTACGGCTTGGTTAGCGCCTTTACCGCCAAAGCCCATTTGAAAGTCGGGAGCCTCGACAGTTTCGCCTTCAATGGGCATGCGATCAATGTAGGTAATTAAATCGATCATGTTTGAACCAATTACTAAAACGTCACTTTTTGTCATGGTAAGTTCCTCCTTAGATTACTTTTCCAATCCAGTTGTTACTTTGAATTCACGGTATTCATGAGCCTTTAACATAATCAAGGTGCCAGCTTTCTTAGCAGCAGCGAAGCCTTCCGGTGTACTGGTCCCGGGAATCACAAATGCATTAACCTGTTGATCTGGATTATAGAGAATCCAGCGAGTACCAATTGGAAATTGCTTTGTTGAAAATTTGGTCAGGAAGTTTTTGCCATTGCCAATGTTGACTCGGAACTCTGCGTCATCGACATACTTTGACAAGTCTGATGAAAAGAAGACGATTTCTGGATCATAATGATTGGGATCGTCTAATTTGTTAATCAACTTACCTGAGGCTTTCAATTTTTCGTTGAATGCCGTCCATTCTGGCGTTGGGTGAACGTGAGCGGGAATAGTCTGGCGAAGCTGGAAAGCCTCATCGGGAACGTTTGAACTCATTTCGGCATTGGCAACATAGGCATAGTTCATATGGCAAAGGTACTGAAACGGCATCGGCTGATAGTTGGAAAGGTTGGTGACCTTTAGTTGAATATCAAACAGTCCACTATCTTGATGGAGGGTGACACTCGGCTCGGCCAGATAATGATCACCAAAGCCCTTAATATATTCATAACTGCTATGGATGGTGATTGTGTCATTGCCAAAAGTTAAGTGCGATTCATTCATTGGTGAAGTTGGAAATTCACCATGCAATTGATAATCGTCTTCGGGTCCTGGGGTTCCGTTAGCTAATAGCCCTGATGTAAATTGGAAACAACCATAGGTGTCGGCAATTCCCGGGCCAGGTAGTGGTTGGGTAAACATATCTTTCATTTTGAGTGAAATATTATCAAAGATTGCGTCCCAAATGATTAATCCTTGGAAGGGGAGCACGGTTAGGGCACCTCTGGAGTTCTTGAGCTTTAAGCCCTCAATCCCTGAAGGATAAGTAAAGGTTTCAACTGTAAAATGATCATCTTTGAACAATTCAAAGGGGGCATCAGTAAACATTGCGTGGCTTAGATTAAGTGATTTCATGAGTTCGGATCTCCTTTATTTTTATATGAAGCGCTTACAATATTTCCTTAAAAGAAACAGAGAATTTGAACGTGATTGAATTCTCTGTTAGGTTAAGTTTTATTCTTTACCGATAATCTTAAGACTAGCGCTGGTTCCTAATCGGGAGGCGCCAGCTTTGATCATATTTTCGGCATCTTCGGCAGAATGAATCCCACCGGCAGCCTTAACTTTAATGCGGTCACCAACGGCCTTTTTCATAATGGCAACATCATGGGCCTTGGCACCACTAGTTGAAAAACCAGTCGAAGTTTTCACGAAGTCAGCCCCAGTATTTGCGACAATATCAGACGCCTTGGCAATCTCATCATCAGTTAATAGCGCATTTTCGATAATCACTTTAATGAGCGTATTACGTTTATGAGCAGCTGTCACAACAGATTGAATATCTTCTTGAACAGCTTGGTAATTTCCACCCTTAAATTCGCCAATATTCATCACCATATCGACTTCATCGGCGCCATCTTCAATCGCTTGGTTAGCTTCGGCAACTTTGATGTTGGTCGTGTTTGCTCCCAGGGGGAAGCCAATCACGGTCGCTGTTTTGACATTGGTGGCGGCTAGTAAATTATGAACATGTGAAACCCAATATGGGTTAATCATCACCGAATAGAAATCATTGTCGATGGCTTCTTTGACAACGCGATCGACATCTTCCTGAGTTGCTTCAGGTTTGAGTAACGTGTGATCAATGTACTGGTTTAATTTTTCCATGAATAAATCCTCTTTTCAGTTTTTCTTGTACATCTTTAATCTATCATTAAATCATACATATGTAAATATAATATATTTACATATGTAAAATAAAGTGATTTATGTTAAGCTTAATGCTAATAACAGGTTTTCTGATGAAAGGCGGCTACCGATGATGGCTATCGCAAAGAGGTCAAAAACAGATGAACATTTCAAGCGACTTGTCAAGATTAGTCGACTGTACTATCAAAACGGCTTAAGTCAAATCGAAATTGCCAAGCAGCTTAATTTATCCCGGCCAACTATTGTTAAAGCACTTCAAGAAGCGCGCAAAGAAGGGATTGTTCGAATAGAGGTGGTTGATCCCTTCGAAGATATTCCGCTGCTTGAACAACAGTTACAAGATAAGTATCAGTTAAAACGCGTCATTGTTACCTTGGAACCTAGCCATACAGAAAAACGGATTTTGACTGATTTGGGCAAAGCGACCGCCGATTATCTTCATGAGATTGTAAAGGATGACGACATTATCGGCATTAATTGGGGCAAGACAATGAAGGCAGTGGCCGAACACTTACGCGAGGATCACCACCAGAATGTCAAAGTCGTCCAGTTAAAAGGGAGCGTCACGAATTCCCACGAAGGTAATTTTTCCGCAGATATCACTAACAAATTTAATCGGGCTTTTCATACCCAAGCAAATGTTTTGCCATTGCCGGTTATCTTTGGTGATTCTAAGGTAAAAGAAGCCGCAACCAGCGATTATTTTATCAAAGATGTTATTAAAGAAGGCTATGACGCCAACATCGCTATCTTTACGGTCGGGACGACCCGGCCGAACGCCATGTTATTTCGCCTGGGATATCTTGATAACCAACAGATTAAGAAGTTACAGAAAGAAGCAGTTGGCGATGTCATCTCCCACTTTATTACCCGGAATGGTCAGCTTGCTGATCCTCAGCTAGATAAACGAACGGTTGCCATACCATTGGATGAGTTAAAGCACAAGGCTTATTCGATCCTGGTTGCTGGCGGGGAACCCAAGCTTCTACCAATTCATGCGGCGCTCACTGGCGGCTATGCCAATGTCTTGGTCGTTGACCAGGCGGTTGCCAAGGATCTATTAAAGTACTAATTAAAAACAAAAGCGTTTGATCACCTGTAAATAGTGACCAAACGTTTTTATTGTCCCAAATTGTTTGTAATGAAACAGGCTGATTTTATTGATTTTGTTCGATTTGTTCTGGATGAGCAAGATCGTAACGATATTCAAAGAAGAAGTAAATTGTCACGATAACGTAGCAAAGGGTTGGTACGATAAATGAAAGTTGCATTGAACCTGTGAAGTCTGAAACCAATCCTTGAATTGCTGGGATAACAGCACCACCGACAATCGCCATAACCACAATGGCACCAGCGGTTTCAGTGAATCGTTTATCTTCAACCGTATCAAGCGTATGAGCATAAATCGTTGGCCATTCTGGACCGAAGAAGAAACTAGCAGCAATCGCCATCCAAACGGCAGTCATGTTTGGAATCGTCGTTGCGCCGATTAACGTCAACGTCCCAAGGGCTGAGAAGATAGCTAAAACACCGGTAATAGAATGGTCTTTTAACAAGTAGCTGGCAAACAATTTACCAAAGAACCAAGCGGCGTAACTGTAAATCATAAAGGTACTTGCATCACTATCTGAAATGCTGGTATTTAAGTTAAGGGCCAACCGAATGGTGAATGACCAAACAGTGGTTTGCATACCAACATAGAAGAATTGTGCCATGATTCCTTTTTTAAATCGAGTGTTTTTAGCAAGGTACTTAAGGGTTTCAATCAAGCTTGGTTGCGTTGCTTTTTCTTTATCGAGGCTAACGGCTTTTGAGCTAGGCATTGGTGTTAAAGCCAAAATAATTAAAATGGCAATTAAGACAACTAAAATGTACTTGTATGGCTGCAAAGTCATTTGGAGCATCTTTTCACCATAAGCAATTCGTTCAGCACCATGCATGTGACTCATGGTTTCTGACAAATTGCCCACGTGACCAAAGATCAAATATTTACCTAAGACAATTCCGGCAATATCACCAAGTGGCACCAGAGTTGCCGAAATGTTCATTCGGATGTTTGAATACTTACGCGGTCCAATCATTGAACTATAAGTATCACAAGATGTTTCCAAGAAGCTCAATCCAACGGCAATCGCAAAGATTGAAGCTAAGAACATGGTGTAGGTTGCGACTCGTGAAGCGGGGAAGAACATTGCACAACCCACGATATAAAAGACTAAACCAGTCATAATAGCAAATTTGTAACTTTGTTTTTTAATAACAATTGAAGCAGGAATGGCGATTAAGAAATAACCACCATAAAAGGCACTTTGAACAAAAGCAGTTGCAGCATCGTTAAGCATAAAAACAGTCTTAAACTGAGTGATTAAAATATCATTCAGTGATGCCGCTGCTCCCCATAATGGGAAAATTAATGAAACTAATAGGAATTGGAAAATAGGTGTTTTATTGAGATAACCATCGGCATATTGCTTCCAGCCGTGTTTCTCTTCGACCACGTGACGACTTGCTTCCATATTTGAGTCCTCCTAAAGTAAGTGAGCGGAGTCAGGCGGTTAGAAACCGGAAGATAAGTTTCCTTGGTCAGAAATTCCTGGGCTTGGAATTTTTGACCAAGGTGCTTATCTGCAGGTTTCTGCCTGACGCAGCTGTCCTAAAATATAAATTGCAAAAACTAAATCAAATCGATTAGAACGTTACGCCGGATTCAAGAATAATATTTGAAAATGGCGTCATTTCACCGGTCCGCACAAAAGCGTGGCACTTAGCTAAATCTTTTTTCAAATCTGAGTGTGGCATATATTCAATGTCGACATCTGGTAAAACTTCTTTGATCGCTTTTAATTGATCTGGATTCTGAGTTTTAATTTCATCGGCTAAATAAATCTTTTGGACTTTAAGCTCGGCCAAGACATTCTTTAGGACATCCATAAAGCTTGGGATTTCTTTGGTTAACGCCAAATCAATTTTTTTGGTTCCCATTGGGACAGGCATGCCCGCGTCACCGATACTTAACCAGTCCATGTGGCCCATGCCAGCAATAACGGTTGATAACTCTGAGTTAATAACAGTTGTTTTTTTCATTTTATAATTCCTTTCTTGATACTAAATTTTATGATGCTGATTCCTTTTCAACTTTCAAAACTTCACCCAGTGTTGGGATTGAAGGTTGAGCACCTAGTCGTTGAACCGTTAGTGAACTTGCGTGTTGCGCAAACTTTACAGCGGAGACGATGTTTGAAAAGTCGGGTTCAACTTGGGATACAAAGGCGCCGATAAAGGTATCGCCTGCAGCTGTTGTATCAACTGCCTTAACTTTGTATGCAGGTAACATTTCTGACTTACTCTTAGTTGAATAGAAGGCACCTTTGTCACCGATTGTGATGATTAAATTAGCAACGCCCATCTCGGCAAATTTCTTAGCCGTCGCATTCATTGACGCTTCATCAGTAATTTTAATGCCAGTAATTGAAGCACTTTCCAGTTCATTAGGAACAATGATGTCGGTCAACTTCAACAATTCTGGTTTGATGCCATTGCTTGGTGCTGGCGCTGGATTCAAAACGGTTGTTACACCGTTTTGTTTGGCGATCTTAAAAGCAGCAATTGCGGCATCCTGAGGCGTTTCAAATTGAGCAACCACAAAATCTGAATTTTTAATCGTTGGTTCTGCTTTTTGGACCTCTTCGGCAGTGAGTGTTTGGTTGGCGCCGCCATAAACTAAGATGCAATTTTGACCATTATCATCGAGCATGATGTTAGCAGTTCCGGTGCCAACGCTTTCATTTTCGCTAACAAAAGTACTGTCAATTTTGTCGGCTTTCAGTGAATCTAGCATGAATTGACCAGCGCCATCATTACCAATCTGACCAATAAATGAAGTTTGGGCACCTTCCCGAGCAGCAGCTACTGCTTGATTGGCACCCTTGCCACCAGCAGCGTTACTTTTGGAATTAACTTGGACTGTTTCTCCTGCTTGGGGGAAGTTTTTAATTCTAAAAGTTGTGTCAACGTTTAAACTGCCTAAAACTGTTACTTTGTTCAAAAGACCACTTCCAATGTTGTTTAATTGATGTTTACCAAATGCCTCTTAAAAGGTTTTAGATAAACGTTTTACTAAATCCTTTTACAATTGAATAAGATAGCACAATCTGGAATCGCTTTCAACTATTTTATCCGTCAAAAAATTTTTGCACCTCGTCGAAGCCCCGTCAATAAAACGTTTTCAACCACTTAAAATTTTTTTCATATCATTGGGTAGATTCTTTTAGTTGCTAGGAAGAGCTACTTGTCATAAAGTTAATATGTTGAAATTCTACTTGAGAAGGGATAAAGAAAATGATTAAATTAGGTATTATTGGTACTAATTGGATTACCCAGCAGTTTATTGATGCTATCAAGGAGTCTAAGCGCTACCAATTAACAAGTGTCTATTCTCGTCATTTGGGTACGGCTAAAAGTTTCGCTGATCACAATGGGGCAACCGAGACGTTTGATGATTTGAAAACTTTTTTCAATGAGGGGGACTTTGATACTCTCTATATTGCGTCACCCAACAGTCTTCACTTTGATCAGGCGAAACAAGCAATTGATCATGAAAAAAATGTGATTGTTGAAAAGCCAGCGTTTATGAATGTTGATCAAATGGATCAGATCCAAGCATTGTTGAAGGAACATCCAACCGTCCGCTATTTTGAGGCTGCTAGAAATATTCACACGCCAAACTTCCGGTCAATCAGCGAGAAATTGGCTGATCTAAAGCTGATCCAGGGTGCTGAATTTACTTACTCTAAATACTCTTCACGATATGATAAAGTTTTAGCTGGCGAGGAACCGAATGTATTCTCACTGAAATTTGCTGGCGGGGCATTGCAGGATCTAGGCGTTTATACGGTTTATGATGCCGTGACCTTATTCGGTTTGCCAACCGCGGCAACTTATTATCCCCAACTGATTCGCACCGGGGTGGATGGCAAAGGAACCGCTATTCTTAGCTATCCAAATTACAACGTCACTTTGAACTTTTCAAAAATTTCCAATTCGTACATGACTTCAGAAATTTATGGCTTAAAGGACCTCATTGAGCTCGATGATGCGGGTGAAATTCAACGGGTTAACTACATTGATGCAGTCGGTCATCGGAATCCAATTGGTGAGCAAACTGATCAAAATCCGATGCTGCCGGAAGCTCTCGATTTTGCTAGAGTCATTTCGGATCCTGATAATGCTAAGAATAAGCAAGACTACGATCGCTGGCTGAAACTTAGTGTTGGGGTTAATCGCGTTCTTTTTGATTTACGGAAATCTGCCCATATTAAATTTGAGGGTGAGTAGATCAACCGAAGAATAGTTAACAACTAATTAAGGCCATTATTTACTTTAAAAACGGGACTAATTAGCGTGCTCAGTTATGATTACGCTAGCGAGTCCCGTTCTTTAATTGATTAAGTCATTTCAAAAAAGTCTGAATGGACGTTCTCACACTCCCACCATCTTCACCGCACTCTTCCCCTGCCCAATGGCTTGCACCTGAATCTGACAGGGAATACTATCCTTTAGCATGGCCACGTGGCTAATGATACCAATCGTCCGGTTGCTGCTCTCGATGTTTTCCAGCGCCGCCATGGCGGTTGCCAGGGAACTTTGGTCCAAGCTACCGAAGCCTTCGTCGACAAATAGGGTGTCAATGCTGATGCCACCGGCTTCATTTTGGATAACTTCTCCTAAAGCTAATGCCAAGCTTAACGCCACGATGAAGCTTTCGCCACCTGACAGGGTGTGGACACTGCGGGTTTCGCCAACGGTATCATCGTAAACATCAATTTCTAGTCCGGTATCCTTTTGATAGGTGCCGGATTCTTTGTGCAACAAGAGGTGGTAACGACCGGAACTCAATTGTTTCAAATGCTCATTGGCGACGTTCAAAATCTCTGCCAACTGAGCCCGCAAAACGTAGCGCTCCAGTCCCAATTTGGCATCATTATTTCCGGTAACCGTCGAGACCAGCTGCTCCAACTGAGTGAGCTTTTCCTGCTGGTTATGGATATCCTTGTAACTTTTGTTGATTTGCTTCAATGAATTACCGTTTAAAATGTAGCGGTTGTTCTGAGCTTTTGACTCAGTGTTTAAATCATCCCGAACTTGAGTTAATTGAGCGAGTTGGGCCCGTTCTGTCTCAAGGTCAACTGGCTTGTGATCACCGACGTTCTTTTTGTAGGTCTCAATGGCGACTTTGGCACTTTGAACTTGCTGTTGATAGTCTTTGGCCTGTTTTTGGTAATCAGCCAAATCAGAAAGATGCTCCGAGCAAGATTCGAACTTGGACCACTCGGCTGTGCCAAATTGTTTTTGAATTGCGTTAGTGATCAATTTCTGAACCGCCGTCAATTTCTGCTCATTATCCTTGATGTTTTGGTTCAATCCTTTGATCGTGGCATTACTTTCGGAAATTTGATTACTGATTTGGTTCAAATTCTGATTGTTAGCCTTAACCGCATTTTCGTAATTCTGAACAGAATCAGTGATTTCAGCTAAGTAGGTGTCCAGAGTTGCCAAATTCTTAAATTCCGCCGGTAAATCTGCCTGAATCGTTTCTAGGGTGCCCTTAGTTTTCGCCAAATCCTTTTCGTTGGTCTGAAGTTCCGAGTTAAGGCTGGTGGACTTATCCGTTAAAGCACTGAGTTGTTGCTTGATTTGATCCTGCTTTTTGGCTTTGTCGGCCAATTCTTGAAGCTGATCGTCAACGTCACTGATAGCTCGTTGATTTTGATTGATCTGATTTTTGATGACTTGCACGGCACTTTGCAAATCACTAACCGGGTTCTCGGTGATCTTTCGCTCCTCGAATTCAGTAACCAATGCCGCAAATGTCGTTTGAAACTGTCGGGTTTGCTTAGCTAACTGGGCCGTTTGGCTTGCCAATTGAGATTCCTGTTGCGTAGCGGTATCCTTCACTGCCTGCAAGTGATTTTGGGCAGCCTTCATTTGCGCATTGGAAACCGTTCGAACATCGACCACGTGAGCGGGTGCCGGGTGATCCAGACTCCCACAAACGGGGCAAGGGGTGCCATCCTTTAATTGGTCAACTAAATTCATAATCTGATTCTGCAACCAGTTGTTGCGCAACTCATCATAGTTGGTCTGAGTAGTTGCTACCTGTTTTTTGGCAATAAGTAAAGCTGTCTTAGAGGCTGAAACTTGAGCTTCCAGGTTCTGATTTTCGGTATTTTGGTGCCATAAATCCTTCAGTTGTTGCTTGTAATTGGTTAATTGATCGCTGGTTTGCTTAAGCAGATATCGACGATCCTTCAGGGGGTCTCGTTGCTTTAAATCAGTATCAATTTGGGCAGTTTGTTGTTGAAGATCAGCTACTGATTGGTTGGTGGCAGTTATCTGTTTCTTGAGGTCAGCAAGTCGGCCCTCGGAATCTCTCACCAATTGCGCCAAATAGGCGGCCTTTTTGAAAGACTCACGTTGTTTTGTTAAGACGGGGATGCGATCTTTCAATTCCGCTTGAGCACGCTGTTTATCTTGAAGCACCTGTCGAGTTTTCTCTGCAGTCTTTTGCGCAACTTGGTGACTGGTTAATTCATTGGTAGCGGTTGCCAGCTTTGCCTGAAAATCCTGAACGGTTGTCTGGAGCTCTTGAAAATTGTCATACTTTGGTTTTAAATCCTTGGCCCAAGTTAGTTGATCGATCTGGCGGGAAAGTTTGTCGTAGTTGACTTTCTGGGCATTAAGCTCTGCCAATTTTTGCCGTTGCTTTTCCAACTCTTCAATCTGACCATTCATTTTATCCGCGGCATTGATTTTAGAGGATTGCGCCATGATTTGGTCCTGGGCATCGTCAATCCGTTTCTTGAGTGTCGCCAATTCGGCTTTGGCAGCCTTCTGCTGAGCCTTCAAAACCACCATCTGGTTTTCCGTACTTTGGTCTGCAATATCATCGGGTGCATTCACCCAAGCAATGCTTTTCAAGTTATTCTGAATGGTCTGCTGCCACTGCTTAGCGTTGGCGTTCATGTCCCGTAATTTTGTATTCAAAGCATCGCTCCAACGACGGTAAATATCAGTATGGAAAATATTTCTCAATAACGTTTCCTTATCCGAGCTGCTGGCGGCTAAAAACTTACGAAAATCCCCCTGGGGCAGCAAGACAATCTGGACAAACTGTTGGCGGTTCAGTTGGAGAATGCGTTCAATGTTGCCGGTGATTTCTGAAATCCGGCTAATTTCATTAATTTTTTTGTCGTTCTTAAAAAAGCTGAGCGTCCCTTTGGCTTCGTAAACTTTCTGACCGGATCCCCGTTGCTTATTCAATGTTTGTTTAGGCTGGCGGGCAATCACGTATTTTTTGCCTTGATGTTCAAACGTCAGTTCAACTTTCGTTGGCGAATCAAAGTCAGCAAAATCCGACCGTAAACTTTCTGGGTCACGGTCTTTGGTAATGCCGTCGCCGAATAACGCAAAAGTGATGGCATCAAAGATGGTGGTCTTGCCGCTACCGGTGTTGCCGGCGATCAAAAAGACAGGGGACTGGTCTAATTTGTTAAAATCAATGGTTTCATCTTCATAGGGACCGAAATTTTGCATGTGTAATTTTAATGGTTTCACTATTTTTTACTCCCATCATTGGCAGCCTTCAGTGCTTCAGTTGCCCACTTTTTTTGTTGCTCAGTTAAGTCCTCTTTGGCAATTTGCTGATAAAAATCGGCTAAGAGTGCCATCGGGTCTTTCTGGCGGATTTGTTTGCCACTTTCTCCCCGATAGTCGATTGTGGTTTCATACCCGTTTTCCCGGTCCAACGAAATGATGTGAGGATAGATGTTTCGTAATTGCGCGAGAACGTTTGGAATTGGCTTGGTATCCTGCAGGGTGATGCCGTAGTAGTTATCTAGATTCAATTGCTGATAAAAATCCTTATCGGTTAAGGTCGCAAAAGTTTCCGTTAATTTCTGGACATCCCACAACGGTTTGATCGGCTTAAAGGTCAGCTTTACTGGATCGGTGTCCACGATAAAGACGCCCTTTTGCTGGTTGGCTTCGGACAATGAGAACTTGACCGGCGAGCCGCTATATCTGGCGTTGTCAGCGTGAAGGGCGTCTTTGCCATGCAAATGGCCGAGGGCAACATAATCGAAATCTTGAAGGAGAGCAACCGGTACGGCAGCCAGTCCACCAACGGTTAGCTGGGTTTCAGAAGCGGTCTGAGTACTGCCGTCCGCGAAGAAATGGGCCACTAAAATGTGTTTCTTCTGGGGATTAAATTGCGTCTTCATCTTCTCGGCAATTGGTTTAAATGCCTGATCCAGATGCTTGATCGTTTCATCGTTGAAGTATTGTTGAGCATCAAAAAGTTCAAAGTAAGGCAATAAAAAAAGTTGGGTGTCAGGCAGCTCAATTGGTGTAGAGGCCTGGTTCAGCTTAGTATGCAGGTAAAAGTCGGTTTGCTTGAACCACTTGGAACCGATAGATAGGCGCGTGGCACTGTCATGGTTGCCGGAAATGGCGTAGATGGGAAATTTGTCCGTTAAGTTTAACTTCTCAATCATTTGGTTCAAAAGAGCCACTGAATCTTCGGCGGGCATGTTGCGATCGTAGAGGTCGCCAGCAATGATGATCCCGTCGACTTTTTCGTCAATGGCAATTTTTTCGATTTGCTCAAAAGCATTCTTTTGTTCGGAAGTCAGGTCAAAGCCATGCAATCGCCGGCCAATGTGCCAATCAGCAGTATGTAAAAAGCGCATATGATTACGTCCTTTCAATATCATAATTTATGATAGCTTTCATTATATCCTGAATTATTCATAGTTCATTAAAAGCCCGTCAGTTTTCGTGTTTTTTCGAAAACTGACGGGTATGTTTTTATCTT
>NZ_JAUCAP010000070.1:0-13362 GCF_030361045.1 Lentilactobacillus sp. TOM.63 | reverse complement strand
CGCCGATAAGCTATCGACTCCGTGCCGCCTAGGAAAGACAAGCAAATATTTACTTTAACTTTTGGGGTACACCTCAGTTCGATAATAGTCCAGACACTCTTTTACCGCTCTTAGCATGGCGTATTTATTTGGATTGTACACTAATCTGATAATCACGTTCGTTAAGATGCCGGAAGCAATTAAGCTCCGTGGATGGCGGTGGGTCGTAGATGTATATTCATGAACCAAACGGGCGATATCATCGTTATATTGATATCCATTTGAACTGGTTAAAATATAGAACGCTAATGGCATCATTCTCATCAGTGCACCGTTGCCATTGTCCATTTCAGAATCGCCGCCACATAATTCCGGCTTGATACCGGAATCAAACCGACGGATCGCATCCCCGGTTGTTTTACCAACACCAAAAGTCATGCCAAATGGTGTGTAGTCACCAAAGTGGTACCACTGGGAGTAGCGCATCATTAAATCGTAAAGATTGTATCCTTGCGTCAGACTAACCAGTGAGGCAAGGGTTAACGAGGTATCGTCCGACCAAGTTCCTGCAGGCACGTCATTTTCCTTGTGACCAATCATGGCATGGATGGGGTTTTCCAATAAATCTTGTCGTTTTTCGCACTGAAAAGGAACGCCCAAAGCATCGCCTAAAGCAACGGCTGTTATAGATTGAAATAGTAGGTAGCTGGTTGAATACATGAAATTACCTCGTTTTAGGATTTCTTGATGAAATGTGGGGTGTGGCGTTCTAATTGGATCGACTACCGGATCCAAAAGGGATAGCTGGCAGTTTCAAACTTGAGATTATAAGTCCGCTCACCTAGCTCTTCACCATCAATTTGACCGTATCTGTAGTCTTTGGTGGAAATTAAAAGTTCCTTTTGAACGTAGTGGTGGATGAATCGCAAACTTAAATGTCTCTTTAAAAATATCATACTTACGAATAAAAGCAATTGAATTGGATTAGGTTTTTCAACAATTATCAGGTCCAGTTGATTTTTATACGCTGACGCATCTGGGGCAATTTTAATCCCACCGCCGAAGTAGGGCAGATTAGTCGTTGTTACTAAAAAGGCATTTTGGTAGACCTCCTCTGGCTTGCCTGGAATCTTAACGTGGGTGTTAAAGCCTTGAAAGGTTCTTAATGCATTGATAACTGAAATCCAGTATGAAAATTTCCCAAAGTATCGGCTGTTTTTTAGGGATGACCTGTTGGCATCATGGACGACCGTGGCATCAAACCCAATGCCAAAATTGTTGGTAAAATAGCCCTCATCATGAGTATCCAGGTTGGTGTACTGACCAACGGTTAACGGTGCGGCTTTCGAGCAATGTAAAATTTGCTCCAGGGCTTTGTCCCAATGTAAGGGGATTTTGAGCGCCCTGGCGAAGTCATTTCCCGAACCAATTGGTAAGAAAGCAATCGGGACCTTGGATTCAGAAGAATGAGTTGCATAATAGCCAATACAGCCTAAGAGCGTTTCATGGAGAGTGCCATCACCACCGGCAGCCATAACCACCGCATCGGAATGATGGGCGTGAGTTATTTGGCCCAGAATTTGGTTTGCCAATTCAACCGCATGACCGTCATATTGGGTAACAAAAGTGCGAGACGAAATATTTAATTGTTTTAGCCGGGCTTCAACTTTTGGCCATAGCAAACGTGCTTTATTACCACCGGCACATTTGTTCAATATGATAAAATATTCCATCGGTTAATGATTACCCCCCCATAACAGTTAATTATAGTTAAAATTAAAAATATGTAGTAGAAAAGCTTGAGGTTGAGACAGTTGTTGGCAAATGATCTATCAATGCAACTGAAATGCACATTCTTATATTGATAAAACTTGCGACAAATGGCTGATCCCGGCCATCTAAGCAAAAAAGCAATGCATTCCAAAACCAGAATGCACTGCTTTTTCACTTAGATTCTGGGATCAAAGTGATTTTTGTCCCAATCTCAAGCCTACTAAGTCATTATGGAATCAGTTGAAAACCTATTTTTGATTTCCATTCATGATAAGCATTGGTAAAATCATTGGATGACGTTCCGTCTTATCATAGAGGAATTCTTGTAAGTCATCGATAACGGCGTTTCTAATTGAAGACTCCGTTGCTTTTTTAGCACGCATTGCTTTTCGAATGGTCTTGAAAACAAGTCGCCGGCCTTCATCAAGCAACTCGCCAGATTCTCGCATGTACACAAACCCACGGGACAAGATATCTGGCCCAGATTGAATTTCCTGGTTGTGTAAATTGATTGTGGCAACGACAACAACGATGCCTTCCTCAGATAATAGTTGACGGTCTCGCAAGACAATACTGCCAATATCACCAATTCCGCTGCCATCAATGTAAACATCACCGGCTTGGAAATGACCAGCCATTCGGGCATTATCTTTTGAAAGAGCCAGAACATCACCATTTTGCATGATGAAGCTATGATCCATTGGAACCCCACATTGTTCTGCGAGTTCCGTGTGAATTTTCAACATTCGATACTCACCGTGAATCGGCATAAAGAACTTCGGCTTCATCAAGCGGAGCATCAGCTTTTGTTCTTCCTGGCCACCATGACCAGAAGTGTGAATGTTGTTTACCCGACCATGAATAACGTTGGCGCCGGCTTCTTCAAGCTTATTAATGACGCTGTTAACGCTAGTCGTGTTACCAGGGATTGGATTACTTGAGAAAATAACTGTATCGCCTGGTTGAATTGAAATCTGACGGTGGGTCCCGTTGGCAATCCGTGAAAGGGCAGCCATTGGCTCACCTTGTGATCCCGTACATAAGATCAACGTTTTATTGGCAGGAAGTGATTGGAGATCATGGGCATCCACAAACGCATCGTCTGGAATATCTAGATAGCCAAGTTCGCGACCGTTAACGATTGCCGCATCCATACTTCTGCCGAAGACGGCGATTTTACGACCGTGAGCCATCGCGTTATCACAGGCAGTCTTAATCCGCGAAATGTTCGAAGCGAAAGTGGCAAAAATAATTCGATCCTGAATCTGATCAAAAATATGCGCAATCGAATTACCAACCCATTTTTCGGAGTGGGTCCAAATTGGCTTCTCAGCGTTCGTACTATCAGACATTAAGCACAGAACACCTTCAACACCCAATCGGGCCATCTCTTGTAAATCAGGCGGCTGGTTGGTCACTGGGGTCAGATCGAACTTATAATCACCGGTTTCCACTATGACGCCGACCGGAGTGTGAACGGCAATTCCGACAGTATCTGGAATTGAATGGGTCGTCCGGAAGAAAGAAACCTTCATTTTTCTAAACTTGAGCACAGATTTATCGCTAATCTCATGTAATTCAACCGAGTTCAGCAAACCGTGTTCTTCCAACTTGTTCTTGATAAGTGCCATCGCTAATGGGCCAGCGTAAATAGGAACATTCAAAACCTTCATCAGGTAAGGAACTCCACCAATATGGTCCTCATGGCCATGGGTGATGACGAGTGCCTTGATTTTGTCCTTATTGTCCACTAGATATTGATAGTCAGGGATGACGTAATCAACCCCCAGAAGGTCATCTTCTGGGAACTTGATGCCGGCATCGATTAAAATAATTTCATCTTGAAACTGAATTCCATAGGTGTTTTTACCAATTTCACCTAGACCACCAACGCCATAGATAGCTGCTTCGTTATTTTTGACGTTTAATTTTTTCATTTATTATTGAACTCCGTTAACCTGTAGTCTTCATTGGCTTGCTCATATTCGAGGTGCTTGCCTTGTAATGGCTCAATAAACTCAATTTCGTAGTCGGTATGATCTTCGACAAGTGCATGAGCTTCCACTTCGGTATCTGCCTCCACATAAAGGGCATGGGTCGTTTCCCGGCGAGGACTTTGCTTCTTGCTGGGTTGATATAATACTTTCCAAATCATAAAAAAACTCCTTTAAAATTATACTTTATTTAAGAAACAGTTGGGTTTCTCTTCGGACTAGTGGTTGTGAAAACACAACTAATAACGATATATTACCATATTATAAAACATAAGTATATAAAGTTGAAAGTAATCGTCTTGATGATGTCATGGTAGAATTAGTGTAACGAAAAGAAATGGGGAGCTAAGTATGGAATTAATTATCCAAATTGTCATTGGCCTGGTTGCGGCGTTTGCTATCTATAACTTGATTCATTACTTATTCGTTACCCGTCCAAGCCGCAAACGAACAGCGTTAGCCCAACGAGTTTGCAACGAGGCGGTGAAAACGGCCGTTCATGAGCTGATGAAATTCGGTGATCTGGAGACGTTTGACAATTCCGACTTACGCTCCGAACAAATTGCAGAAATTTGGGGGCGGGGGGTCATGGCCTTCGAATATCATTTGCCAATTAGCAAGATGAAAGGCACAATCCCTGAATTTAAAAAGCTTCTCGCCACGGCATTGGTTGATTATGGGAATAATCACCACATGCACGTTCATTTTGAAAACGTGGATCAGCCAGTCTTTATGGTCACAGATATGTGGCAGTTGGATGATCGGCTCCACTTTGATGTGGCCTACTTGGTTAACCTGACCACCGTGGAATATGTGGATGATTTGAAAAGGTTGTAATGTGTGGAATTTAAATACTTAATAGTTGGTAAATCACTCTCCTCAAGCAGAAATTCTTGCTCGGGGATTTTTATTTGGAAACGACCAATTAATGATGTAGCCCAGCTAAAATTCGATCGACCACAACAGAAAACGACAACTTCTAAAACAACAGTTTTCATGTAAAGCTAATTAATCAGTTGCCTGCTTGCCCAATTCTTTTCGATATTGTTTCGCCAATTTCCGCCGAATTTCAATAATTCCCATTGCGTTATGATCGATCGGCGGCGAATACAGCCCCTCAAATTGTTCAATTGCTTTCAGAATTTGATCACCTTTTGTTTCGTCACCGAAGTATAGCTGCCAAACGCCATTAATCAGCTGCTGCATGATTCTCCCATCAGCTGATAAAGTGTGAGGATCGATGACCATCACTCTATCGATGAGTTTTCTGGCCCGGTCATATTCAGTCAAATTAAGCTGAATCTGAAAGACCGTCAAATACATATTCATTAATTCAGTTGACATGTCAAATGGATCGTTTTCAAGCGAAATGTATTGTTTACAATTTTTTTCAAATTGATCAAATATTTCAGGGATTAGCTCGGCTTTCCCCTTACTGATTGCAATGACAAATAGAATATCCGCAAACTTAATTTCTTGAATGGTCCAAGTCTTGGACGAAAACAGCTTATTCCAAAGATTGTCGATTTCTGGTGTAACCGTGATGGTTTTGGAATAATAGCACTCGATCAAAATTTCACCGGTCGCTGCTAGAGACCGTAACCCGAGATTTGGGCTTTCTTTATGATCGGCGACAATCTTGCCCATGATTTGAAGATTGTGAGCATCGTAGGCTTTCCGAAGTCGATTATCAAGTTCTTGAGTGGCCGTCTGATGATAATCATTTTGAATAAAGCGAAACTCATCGACTGAAATTGATAAGTTGTCGAGAATGGCAAACAGCTTGGATGCACTGACATCATTGAGCCCACGTTCAAATCGGTTGGCGAAGGATCGTGACACGATGCCCGAATATACTTCTTTTTGGGTAAATCCTTTGATGTTGCGAATTTTCTTAACCGTTTCCCCGATAGATGCCATTTTTGTCCTCCTATGTCGCACATTTGCAACATATTTTAATCCTTTTAGCGCTGGATGGCTAGTAATATTCAAGTTAATCAATTAGGACAGCTCCTCCAGGCAGCAACCTGCACGTAAGCACCTCCAAGAAAAATTCCAGGACCGGGAATTCCCCTCGGAGGCGACTTACGTTCCGGTTACTAACCGCCTGGATCCGCTCACTATTCTTAGGACAGCTCCTCCAAGCAGAGATCTGCATGTAAGTACCTCAAACAAAAATTCCATAACCCGGAATTTCTGTTCGAGGAGACTTACACTCCGATCTCTAACTGCTTGGATCCGCTCACTTTTGTCACTCAGGGAGGATTAACCGATGGAAATTACTGATCATCAATCAAATATTCAAATCATTAAAGACTTTTCCAGCAATCTCATCAGTGCGTTTTCAGCGGACATGTTTTCGCTGGCGATGGGGTTGATGTTACTTGCTGAAACCGGGATGTCACTGAGCTTTGGATTATCGATGATCATCATGCCATTGGTGAGCTTATTGGGATTAATGCCAATCGGCAATCTGGTTGATCGGCACCCCCACAAACCATTACTGGTGATCAGCATCCTGATTCGCTTAATTGCCTTGGTCGGGTACGCACTCACGATCGGTTATTTTCACGGCGTGGGTAAAATTATCCCAACGGTGTTATTCCTGATTATTAACTACATTGTTCAAAGCGTGATGACAACCGGTTATAATGCAGCTATTCACGAATTGGTAAATGAGAAGCATATTCAAAAATTAAGCTCGCTCACCCAATCAGCAACGTCATTTGCCAACATCTTTTCACCGATTGTTGCGACCTCTTTTTATGCGTTATTAGGATTCAAAACATTTATTGCCTTTTCGATTGCGGCTAACGCCTTGACCTTAGTGATCCTTCTTTCAATGAAGTTTCATTATCAACCTGTTGCTCAAATTCACAGTGATAATGCGGCGTCTCAGTGGGCCCAGTTTAAAGACGGGTTACACTATATCGGTTCCAATCAGTTTTTGAGGTGCGTAATGAGCGGCGGGGCCTTTTTAAATCTGATGATTTCCGCGTTAAATATTGGGATGCCATTCATGGTGGTGCATCAACTGCATGCTGGTGATCTATCCCTTGGAATCTTAAATTCACTCTATGCTTCCGGTGTGTTGATCGGGAATCTAGTCATTGCGGTGTTGCCGCCAATTAAACGGCTGACCAGGATTTTGACATCAGCATTTATGCTGGTTGGCGTGACCTTATTGATGTTTGGCTTTGTGGTCATTCCGGGATTGAGCGTCAATGCGCTTCGAGTGGTTGGCGGAATCATTTTATGCATCAGTGGGATTTCGTTGGCATTTCTAAATACGCCAATGGGGATCTATATTCAAAAGACAGTTCCTACTGATTTATTGGGACGGGTTTCCTCGACCGTCATGTCGATTAACATGGCATCAACTCCAATCGGCATTATTATCTTTACAGTCATTTTTCAAGTTTGGCCAAGTTGGCTTAACTTCACAGCCAGTGGGGCGATCTTAATCGGATTCACCATGGTCCTGAGTCGGTTAATGTATCGTGAAGAACGTCGTCAGCCAATGAGTGCAAATCAGCCGATTGAGGAAAATCATTAAAGCGATTGAGCTGATTAGTTGAAAAGCCGTTAGCTCATCAAAAAATAAGCCACCTTTATCGAAGATCCCTAGCCGGGACTGTCGATGAAAATGGCTTATGTACATGCTTTAAGCTGTTGATTCTGCAGATTAGCAACTAATAAATAAAAATTTCGTCATCAGATTTGGCAAACGGATTATCTTGATTGATATGATCATAGAACAATGTCCCATGTAAATGGTCAATCTCATGTTGGCAGACGATTGCCGGGTAATTTTTCAGTCGGATCTTATGATCTTCACCCTTAACGTCCGTATATTTGAGCGTGATTCTGGCTGCTCGGGGGACGTATCCGGGAATATCTTTATCGACTGATAGGCAACCTTCGCCCTCAGTCAAAGCACCGCGTTGAACCGAATTTGAAACAATCACCGGATTAATAATGACATCTTTGAAAAGTGGCTTATCGCTTTCATTTTCGTCTTCATTAGGTACCAATACCGACGCCATCATTTCTGATACGCCGACTTGGGGAGCCGCCAAGCCAACCCCAGCACGCAATTTGTATTTTTCACACAGTTCAGGATTCTGACTAACCTCCAAGTATTCCATGAGGTCGTGAGCTAACTGTTGATCTTCCTTACTTAAGGGGAACTTGACTTTTTGAGCTTGTTTGCGGAGAACCGGATCTCCATCTCGAACAATATCTTTCATTAAAAACACTACAAAGACCTCCGAATAAATTTTGAACTAAACGCTAACAACCATTTTAGCGTAAATCTGCTAAAAAAACTATCCGCAAATTATTTTGTGAATTTTCACAATCTCTTACTGCGACAAGTCATTTCAAATGTGATTTCAGTAACTTGTTAAAACGTTTCGAAAATGTTGTTTCATAGTAATGTAAGGGCTTGCAAACGGTTGCGAAAAATGCTAAATTTGAAGTATGGTTTAGAAAGATTCGATTGTGCATCACAAGTCGAGCTTCACAGGAAAGGAAAGTGTTATTTATGGCAGCAGAAGACAAGCAAGTTGTTGATTTTGCCAAAATCAAATCCACAATGAGCGATCCTTACAAGAAACCGATTCAAGTTATTGATGAAAACGGGAAAATCGTTAACCAAGAATTGTTTGATCGTTTTAGCGACGATGATTTAGTTAATTTGATGGAAAAGATGGTTTGGGAGCGGGCCCTCCATGAACAAACCATGAACTTCTCTCGTCAAGGCCGTTTGGGTTTCTATGCCCCTACTTATGGTGAGGAAGCTTCCGAAATGGGAACTGCCTCCGCTATGAAGAAGCAGGATTACCTTTTCCCAGCATACCGTGACTTACCACAATTGATTCAGCATGGCGCCACTGTTAAGGAAGGCTACCTGTGGTCCAAGGGTCACTATCAATGCTATGACTACTTCAGAGAAGGCGTCCGTGCTTGGATTCCACAAATCATTATTGGTGCCCAATATGTTCAGGCAGCGGGTGCGGCTCTTGGTATTAAGAAGAATGGTGAAAAAGATACCGTTGCTTATGCCTTTACAGGTGATGGCGGTACTTCACAGGGTGACTTCTATGAAGGCGTTAACTTTGCGAGTTCATTCCAAGCTCCAGCTGTCTTTTTTGTTCAAAATAATGGCTGGGCAATTTCAGTTCCTCGAAACACCCAGACTGCGGCTGAAACATTGGCTCAAAAAGGGGTTGCTTCAGGAGTCCCTGGAACCCAAGTTGATGGGATGGATATCTTAGCAACTTACTTAGTTGCCAAAGATGCCCGTGACTTCGCTGCGGCTGGAAATGGTCCTGTATTAGTTGAAACTTTGACCTACCGATTTGGTGCCCACAGTTCAGCTGGTGATGACCCAAGTCGTTATCGGACAAAGAAACAAGAAAAGCCATGGTTCGACCGTGACCCATTGATTCGGTTGCGAAAAGTGCTGACCGATAAGAAACTTTGGGATCAGGATAAAGAAGATCAATTAGTTGCCCAATATAAAGATGAATTCAAGCAAGCAATGAAAGATGCTGAAGCCGCTCCTAAGCAAAAGATCAGCGACTTCTTGAAGCACACATTTGAAGTTCCAACCTCAGATGTAGCTGCTGACATCAAGAAATTTGAACCAAAGGAGTCGAAATAATCATGGCTAAATTAACGTATATTAAAGCAATTACCGACGGGCTTGACCAAGTATTACAAAACGACCCTAAAACGCTGATTTTCGGTGAAGATGTCGGCAAGAACGGTGGGGTATTTAGAACAACTGAAGGCCTCCAAGACAAATATGGAACTGATCGAGTCTTCGATACCCCATTGGCAGAATCAGGAATTTTAGGTATGTCCATTGGGCTGTCATTGACCGGTTGGCGGCCAATTCCAGAAATTCAATTCATGGGATTCACAATGGAAGCTGTTGACTCAATTGGTGGTCAAATGTCTCGGAACCGCTTCCGTTCTTCAGGCGATATCTCGATGCCAATTACGATTCGAACCCCATTTGGTGGTGGGACCCATACCGCTGAACTTCACGGTGATTCGCTGGAAGGATTATTCATTGGCATCCCAGGGCTGCGAGTTGTAACCCCTGCTAATCCATACGATGCCAAGGGAATGATTATTGCTGCCGTTGAAAATAACGATCCAGTTCTGTTCATGGAGAACTTGAAGCTTTATCGTTCGATGAAGGCAGAAGTTCCAGAGGGCCACTATACGGTTCCCCTAGACAAAGCAAACGTTGTAAGAGAAGGATCTGACATTACCATTGTTGCTTATAGTGCAGAGGTTAATGAGGCACTTAAAGTAGCAGACAAATTAGAAAAAGAAAACATCTCGGTTGAAGTGATTGATTTACGCTCATTATCACCAATTGACGATGAAACGATCTTTGCTTCGATTGATAAAACTCACAAAGTTGTCATCGCTCAAGAAGCCCAGAAGATGACCGGTGCCGGCGCAAAAGTTGCGGCAGATATTGCTGAAAAAGACATCATGTCACTGGATGCGCCGATTGGTCGAGTTGCTGCTCCAGATAGTATTTTCCCATTTGCTATGGCAGAAAACGACTGGCTTCCGGATGCAGATGATATTGAAGATAAAGTTCGAGAAATTTTGAACTACTAAAATTCTAATTTGGTAAAGAAAGGAAGTTAGATCCCATGGCTTATAAGTTTAAACTACCAGAAATGGGAGAAGGAATTACGGAAGGTGAAATTGCCGCCTGGGACGTGAAGGTTGGTGATAAAGTTAAGGAAGACGATGTTTTAGTCGAAATCCAAAACGATAAATCCGTCCAGGAAATGCCATCTCCAGTTGCTGGAACCATTAAAAGTATTGATAAAAAAGAAGGAGAGACGGCTGAAGTCGGCGATGTCCTAGTCACCATTGATGATGGGTCTCCAGATACCGGCGATGATACGACGCCTAAAGAAGCAGCACCTGCTAAAGAAGAAGCTGCTCCCGCTCCAGCCAAAGAGGAAGCACCTGCTCCCGCTGCTCCAGCGCCTGCCGCAACGGTAACCGCTCCGCCGGCTGCTTCAAATCCAAACGCAATTGTGAAGGCAATGCCATCAGTTCGTCAGTATGCTCGAGATAAAGGCGTTGACATCACGGCGGTTCCTGCGACCGGAAATCATGGGCAGGTCACTAAAGCTGATATTGACAACTTTAATCCTACCGCCGCTCCAGCTGCTGCACCGGCTGAAAAGGCCCCTGAAGCTGCACCGGTACAAACAAGGGCCAGTGGTCAGGCAGTCAAACCATGGAAGTCTGGTGAGCCTGATCTTGAAACCAGAGAGCCAATGTCCATGATGCGAAAGACGATCGCAAAAGCAATGCGGACGTCCAAGGATATTTCACCGCACGTCACTTCATTTGATGATGTTGAAGTGAGTGCCTTGATGGCTAACCGGAAGAAGTACAAGCAAATGGCTGCCGATCAGGATATCCATTTGACCTTCTTACCATATATTGTGAAGGCAATTGTTGCCGTAATGAAGAAGTATCCTGAATTTAACGCTTCCATTGATGACAGCACTCAGGAAATTGTTTACAAACACTATTACAACGTGGGCATTGCAACGAACACTGATCATGGCTTGTACGTTCCAAATATCAAGAATGCAGATTCCAAAGGGATGTTTGAAATTGCCAAAGAAATCCGTGAAAACAGTCAGGCAGCCTATGATAACAAGTTGAAGGCTGATACGATGCAAGGCGGCTCCATTACAATTAGTAACGTCGGCTCAATTGGTGGTGGCTGGTTCACGCCGGTTATCAATCAACCTGAAGTTGCAATTTTGGGAGTTGGCAAGATTGCTAAAGAACCAATTGTCGATGAAGATGGCGAAATCAAAGTAGGTAACATGATGAAGCTTTCATTGAGTTATGATCACCGATTAATTGATGGCGCCCTTGCTCAAAATGCCTTGAATTACATGAATCAATTGCTTCATGATCCAGCAATGTTGTTGATGGAAGGATGATCGAATAATGGCAGATGTTGAAAATAAAGAAACGGTTATTATTGGCGCTGGCCCTGGCGGCTACGTTGCCGCAATCAGAGCATCTGAATTGGGGCAAAAGGTAACCCTGATCGAAAAATCAGATACCCTGGGTGGGGTCTGTTTGAATGTTGGGTGTGTTCCGTCAAAGGCTTTGATTGCTGCCGGGCATCGATTTAGAGAAGCAAATGACGCTTCAACTTATGGGATTACAACCCAACCAGCCACAATTGACTTTAAGAAGACCCAAGAATGGAAGCAAAAAAAGGTTGTTGATCGGATGACCAACGGCGTTAAAATGCTCCTTAATAAGCACAAGGTGGAAATTATCCACGGGGAAGCCGTTCTTGATAGTGACACCCAACTGCGGGTAATGCCGACTGGGCCTCAGCAGTTCATGAGCGCAGATACTGGAACGACTATCCAGTTTGAGAATCTGATCATTGCCAGTGGGTCGCACCCCGTTGAAATTCCTGGCTTTAAGTTTGAAGGCCGGGTTGTTGATTCGACAGGTGGTTTGAATTTGCCGGAAATTCCGAAAGAGTTCGTGGTGATTGGCGGTGGCTACGTTGGAACTGAATTGGCTGGCGCATATGCTAACCTTGGCGCCCATGTCACCATCATTGAAGGACTCGACTCCATTTTGAATGGCTTTACCAAGGATATGGTTGCCCTCGTCTTGAAACAATTGAAGAAAAAGGGCGTTGATGTTCATACCAGTGCCAAAGCAATTTCTTCAAGCCAAGACGATAACGGCGTGACTGTTACCTATGAAGAAGATGGCAAACAAACCACAATTAAAGCCGATTATTGCATGGTTACCGTTGGTCGCCGACCAAATACCGATGACTTAGGGCTTGAATATACCAAGGTTAAGGTTAACGATCATGGTATTGTCGAAACCGACGAACAAGGCCGAACAGCTTCGCCACATATTTTTGCGATTGGTGATATTGCCTCTGGGCCAGCGCTCGCCCATAAGGCCTTCTTCCAAGGCAAAGTGGCTGCTGGCGCAATTGCTGGTAAAAATACCGCTAATGATTATATTGGCGTGCCAGCGGTCTGCTTCTCCGATCCCGAACTCGCCGTGGTTGGTTTAACGGAAGCCCAAGCTAAGGATCAAGGATTGGAAGTTGCAACGGCGAAGTTCCCATTTGCAGGGAATGCCCGAGCAGTTTCTTTGGATCAAGCGGATGGCTTCGTTCGGTTGATTTATACAAAAGATGATCAAACAATTGTCGGTGGCGAAATTGCCGGCCCAGGTGCCAGTGATTTGGTGGCAGAATTGAGTCTGGCAGTTAATGGCCGGATGAATGTAGAAGATATTGCGCTGACGATTCATCCACACCCAACGTTAAGCGAGCCCGTTCAAGAAGCAGCGGATATCGCACTGGACTACCCAACTCACATTTAGGGATGGAATAAGCAAAATTTGACGTGTTTTTATAAGGGGACTGAGACAATAAGTGTTTTGATCCCAGAATTTAACGAAAAGAACCAATTATTCCTGATTTGAACTGAACCCCTTGAATTGGAGAAATCTAATTCAAGGGGTTTTATTATGTTTCCTTATGAAGTTAAAATGGCCG
>NZ_JAUCAP010000069.1:0-13643 GCF_030361045.1 Lentilactobacillus sp. TOM.63 | reverse complement strand
TTATTCTAACGAGAAACAAAAAATCTGTCATCAGTAATAGATAAAATCTATTACCAACAACAGATATTGTAGAACCGCGATTTTTTTGTGTCTTCAATTGGATATGTGAGGAAGCGGAGTGATAATTATGTGGCAGTTTCTGTGGCAAATTAGAAAAGTGCCACAGTTTTCCGCCACACTTTTGAATCAATTACCGTTATTAGGCTTAAAGAGGGTGCCGTTCATTTCATTAATTAGTTTTAAAGCTCCCTGTTTAGTTGGCCGTGTATATGAGTCTGTCATTGTTAAAGATGAGTGGCCCAGCCAATGCATAATATCAGTGGGTGAAAAGTTATTAGATCTAGCCATTGTGGCAAAATAATGACGTAGAAGATGGGGGTAAACGTGGACACCACAGGCACGTTCTACCTTTTTAAAAATTTTGTTAGGATATTCTGGATGTATGGGTTCACCATAATCTTCCATTACGAATAGAAATGAGTCGTTGTTGTATTGTCTGCCACATTGAGTACATATGTTTTTTGAGTATTGAAGCGAAAATTTTAACAGCTCAACAAGTTCTCCCGTAACATAATTTTTGCGATAGCTGGCGTGATTCTTTAATTTTCCACCACCTTCCTCGTAACGAGTGCGTGCCATATCGTATGTGATCTCACAGGCTTCCTGGCCACCTTGCTTGAAAAACTTAAGGGACTTATACCGCAACCCAGAAATTTCCTCACGACGCGCTCCCAGCGCTAATAAGCAGATGAGGGTATACCAATATTTGCTCAAATATTCCCTTGCTGTCTTCATGAATAATTGATAATCTTGTGGTTCCAGCTTGGCTGGCTTAGGCTCCTTAGCACCTTCAATTGAGATGTCTTTTAATTTGTTTTTAGAAATCACATCATTACGTTCAGCAGCATTCATAATGATTTGCATAACAGAATTTATTGTACTGATGGTCGTCTTAGCGTAGCCATCTTTAACTTTGCTATCAATAAAATGCTGATACTGTTGCCGACTAATATCGGTTAACGCCATATTTCCAAATACAGGTTTGAGATGCTTTGCGAAATACATATCTTTTTGCGCAATTGTTGCCGGACGCCACTTACCGATATCAACTGATCGTTTACGAATTACTTCATAGTACGCTTCGACTGTTGTTCGCCGGTTATTCAAAGCGTTAACGAAGCCATTATCAATATCGTTTTGAAATTTGTGTAAAGCAACTTCGGCTTCTTGCCAATCACGAAAGCCACTTTTTTTGTATTCTCGGCGCTTATGTTCAGCATCGTAGTAGGTGAAGCGAATTCCGTATTTCTTACCATTTTTAACTGGGTATTCGTAGATATTGGGATGGCGCTTCATTGGTTTCCATTTTGCCATGTCATCATTTCCTTTCAATGTGTATTTTTAATTGATTTGTTTACAAAATAGGGCACGTATGTTCTCTAAACGTTCTAAATAAAAAGCCCTCTGTGGGCTTCTTATTATTTAGTGCGCTTACCAGTAAAACATGGTGTTAAATAATTTAATGGAGCTGATTTCGCTTTAAGTGTTTTGAAGTGACTAGTCATTTTAGGCATCTTTTGCGCGTCTGGTTTCAAACATGTATATCGAACACCATTTTTATCTTCAATAATAAAAATACGATTGAAATCATCTTTTGTGTTAATAACTCTAGCATTTTCATGCTTAATATTAAAAATATCTATATAATTCAAAAATTACTTCTTTCATTTTTAAATCCATGTGGAAAAGTTAAAAACAAGTGCAAGGTTGACGTGATTGAATTTATTCAAGAAAGCCTATTTTTGGGAATTATTCTTTTTCAAAATATCAGCAATTTCTTGCAGGTATTGAGCTTCCATTGAGATTGAGGCAGTGGGAGCTTCTTTTTTAGGCATAATTTTATTGATACCTTTTACTAACAGAAATACAACAAAAGCAATAATTAGAAAATTGATAATGGAATTAATAAAGGCACCATACTTGAATGTTGCACTACCAACTTTAAAGGCAAGATCAGAAAAATCAATTTGTCCCAAGAAGAAACCAATTAATGGATTAATTAAGTTATCAACTAATGATTTAACGATAGAGGTAAAGGCAGCTCCAATAATGACACCAACTGCTAAGTCCATTACATTACCACGTGAAATAAACTCTTTAAATTCTTTTAACATACAAGTTTCTCCCTCAAATAATTCAGCTTTTAAAGTCATCAGTATTTGGACTAGTTATTTAGTGGACCCCAAATCTAAACCAGTCGTGACTGTGTCTGTTTGAAACATACATATAGTGTGCGTTTGATTTAAATTTTCCGGAATCAAAGAACCAGTGATAGTTCGTAGGCGAAGCATAAATCTTGTAATGGTATCCTCTTGGTACAACATAGCTCGCAACTTGGTAACTCTTATATTCTGGCTCCATATACTTAATTTTATGAACTACGATCCGCTTCGTCGTAGTTATCCAGTGCGAGTGCAGCCAAAATGGATTATCAGGATTATAAATACTCATTGCTTGGCTTGTAGTAGGCTGACTGATTATGCCGACAGTACCAAGTGATAATGCCGTGATTCCCAATAACAGTGATTTTTTAATTTCCATAGTTTTCCTCCAACTCATATTTTTTAGTTATCAGTATTTGGACTGTAAATTATAATCCTAATTATCTTCAACGTGCTTATCGAAGTGGCTACTAAGACCTAATTAATTAACTAGCAATAGATTCTAAATACATAAAAAGGGAGACGTTAGACGTCTCCCATACCAGTGATAACTAGTTATCAAAATCTGACTAGCCTCAGCTAATCTACCAGGACAGATTAAAGAACGATCTGTCAAATTAACTTTATGGTATAAAAAACATCTCTATTTGTCAAGGAAGTATCTTGCAATTCTTTCATCGATGATATCCATGTCTGAATTTGGGATCCTTATTTTTCCAATCGGATCATATTTGTGTTTTGACAATCTAATTCTAAATTTGGAGACAGTAGCAAGGTTGTTGATCTTAAAATAGGAAATTTTTTCTAGACTGCTCATTTGCATGTTCAATTTTTCCTTTATACGCCGGTTCTCTTCTGTAAAATGGTGAAAATAGTTTAGCAAATCTTGCTTAGCTTTAGATGAAGCTTCCTGGTCTGACTTATCAATAATTCTAAAAAATTGTGTTAATATTTGGTCTTCACTGGGAAAGGTTTTGTTGTGAGCTAAGCCTGACAGGGCATACCATATTGCGAATATTTTATTAACTCCCTCGGGAAGAGGAATGTTTTCTTTGCCCTTTTTGGAGGTTAGCGGAATAACTGTTATTTTTGAATTATTCGGATTATCTTTTTTGTTCAAAACAATGGCATAATGAGGCCCTGACAGTTCAGAGCCTACACCTAAGCCAAAATCCACATAAGCAACAGTTCCTCGCTTGTAGATTTGATAACGGGAATTCGTTTTGCGATGGTTAAAGTCTTCAACTAATGCTTGTGAGTATGTCATTAATTCCCTTGTTACATCAATACCCTTAAACTTATTATGAGACTTTGAAATAAGAAATTGTAAATTTGAGTAGATTTTGTTTGAACTACGTTTTCTAGAATTCATAGCAACTTTTCCTCCAGAAAAATATTATCCATCACTGGATTGTTCCAATGCGTTCAATCTCCCTCGACGTGCTTGTCGAAGTGGTGCTAGTCCACCTTGGCGTAGTCAACGATGATATCAGATTTTAATTTTTTGCCATTTAGCGTAACAGTGTCAGTTAGACCAGACCCCTTTACGGTGATTGTGTCGCCCTCATGAATAGGGTGGATTTATTCAAACTCGATATCTACAACTGATTCTTCGAATTGGTGCAGCTAACGATGACCCACTTAGTAATCATCACCAACGTTATATTTTATTTCCCCATTTTGGACTTCCAGAAGCTCCTTGCTTTTATCTGATGGGTTGGGAACGATTATATGACTGTATTTGTGATTCAATTTTGCGGACTCTGTTTTAGCATTTCTTACAAGAGAATTCCAAACAGATATTGAACCGCCATTTAGATCTTTAATAACTCTCGCATTTTTGGGAAGGTCAATTTCAATTATTTTATAATCTTTATTCCATTTCACGGTTGCATTTCCAAAATCGGTGTTATCACTAACAACGTTTTCCTTAACGCTACTTACTGCCCCCTGAGAGGTTTGTGTGTGAAACGCGAATCCGGCACCACCGATAATAATCAAGATTATAACTGCAATAATCCAAAAACCGGCTTTTTTAAACCACGGTTTGTGCTTTGTGACATCACTATTAGGCAAAATTTGCGACGGCACTTTTTCTTTAATAGCTGAACCTGAATTATCTTGTTTTGAACCACAAAATGGGCAGAACTCAGCTTCCTTAGGTATCTTTTCCCCACAATTGATGCAATATTTCAATTCTTCATTCATAATTAGTCTCCCTCCAATAATCAATTGCCTAATTTATTTCTTCTAATAATTTATTATGCCATTGTACAGGTCAAAACAAACTTAGTTGTTTAGTATGTAGGCATATGCGGATGAAATTAGCATTAATAATAAAGTATCGAGAGCAGCCAATAACAAGATAATGACCCATGGCCACCATTTTTTATACCAATTTTGTAAATAATCTTTTTTTCTAAAACGAACGCCTTGACTGTCAGATTTAAGAATAAGCATCACTAAGATAGCGATACTACCTACAAAAGGAATTAAAAGCAGCCAAAGAAATTGTCCGGAATGATTTGTATCATGAAGGCGACGAATCATACTTGTAAAACTTGCAACGGAAAAGAATGCGAAGATTACTGACAAGAAGAAAGCCAAAATAAGCATTCCTGGATGATCAATGTAAGTTTCTCCTTCAATGCTATCTACGGTTAGTAGTGGATAGTTAAAAACTATTTGAAAAGTAATAATACTTAAAACAAATTGAATAATTGCAATGGTTAAATATGACCACCAATAATCAGCACAATTCATCTGTTTTGAAATAGTAAAAGCATCTGCAAGATATAATTTAAAACTGTTGATCATTCCTGGATGATTGCTGTTATTGTCTCTATAATCTTCATCATTCACAGAATTAATAGAAGTCTCTTGTGGCTTAATTTGGGATTCTTCCGATTTTTGACTGACAGGTTCTTGACTAGCTCCGCAAAATGGGCAAAATTTAGCAGCTTTAGGAATTTTCTTTCCACACTTGATACAATATTTTGTTTGTTCGTCCATGGATATCCCTCCAATAATTAATCAATAGATTTATACCTAAATCCATACATAAACCCAACTGTATGTAAGTAATCGACCTGAATACCGAGGTCATCAGCAACTTCATAATCATTATCAACATTTGATTTTGATATCCGCTCTAATTCTTTCCTTGGCAGACAGTGACTCATGCCCCAGCTGCGAGCACGGTTTTCTTGCCACGAATTATTGCGATCATGATAATCTGTAATGTCTCCCTCGGATGTCATTGCATGTCCAATTTCCTCATATAACCATTGTAGTTGTTCTTCCTTACCAATTTCAGAATTGATAATAATTTCATTCCCGATGTTTAGCCCGTCAATACCTTCAGGCATCCGTTCATACTGATAATTGAATTGAGGAAAATCTGACATTAACTTATCGATGTCTTCCATAAGCATCAGTCCTTTTTATCTTGCTGTTCCTTCCTGTATTGTGCCGTCTTAAACTTAATATATTCTTGTACTTCACGTTTTTGACTTTCAGGTAGTGAATCATAGTCATCAGATAAATGGGCTGCTACCCGTAAGCCATCCTCAGGCTCGGGGCGACCGAGTATATAATCAGTTGTTACATTAAAATGATCGGCTAAATTGGATAAGTCATTGTCTTTAATAGCGCGTTGGTTAGTTTCCCACATGCCAATAGTGCTTGGACTTACGTTCATAGCTTTTGCAAGTTCACTTTGGCTTTCTCGTTTCTGCTTACGTAAATAAGCAATTCTTTGTCCATTAGTCATGCTTTTTCACTCCCTGTATTTATTTATAGAATACTATCACTGGTGGTGAAAGTTAATGCTTTTAAACCTTTTTCACTAAAAGTGTTGACTTTTCACTGTTGGTGATGATATATTATTCACGTAGAGTGATGGAGGTGATAAAATGAATCCTTTGAAAGAAGCTAGAAGAGAAAAAGGCCTAAGCCAATTCAAATCTGCAAAAGGTATTGGAATAAGTTACTCTATGTTAGTTAAGATGGAGAACGGTAGTAAGAGTCCTTCAAAGAAAACAATGTGGAAAGCAGCGAGGTTTTACGGTAAAACCGTTGATGAACTTTTTTTTACAGATCTTGTTCACTAAGAGTGAAGAAGACGAGTTCCGCGCAGAAGGTGAGCACGTAATTCATGGAAGGAGATGAAAGAATGGATAAAGAGAATAGTGAATGCGTCGTATTTTATTGGAAAGGCAATGAACGAATTCCACTCTGTATGACCGATATTGAACTTATATTTAACCCACATAAATACGAAACTGTTGGTGATCCATTTAAAGGATATGAAAAAGAAAGGCTTTATGCCCTCTACCAAGGAAAAGCCTTTCTCATCCACGAACCAGATTAACTATCGGTTTTCAAGTTCGTAGCAGAAGGTGAGCACGTAATTGATGGAAGGAGATGAAATAATGAACGAAGGAAACTTTAGTAAGCATCAGTATCTAACTGAGTTTAAAGAATCAAATCCACCATTTAAAGATGCACCAGGGTTTGATGATATTCCACAGTATGGAAAAGAAATTGTGGATCTTTTAAAAAAGAAAGACTTAACGCACGAGGAAGCGTACGCAAGTCTTCAATATGCCTATAACTTGATTAAATATGAATCCAATTTTTTAAAGATCTGATTCAATCAAAGAAACAGGTTCTAAAGTATCAGTTGCCGAAACTTTGTAGAAAGGCAAATCGACTTTTCCATCTAGACTTTTAATCTTGTAGATAAAGGGTGAGGTTGCTTTACCGTCCTTCAAATCGGAAACAAGATTAAACAAAATTCTAAACACAACATCAGCATTTTTTAAATTGCTGGTACCGATATAAGTGCTGTAGAACTCATGTGATTGAAGCCGATTTAAACCTTGAATTAGAGAAAAGTCGTTGCTTGGCGCTTTATCTTTAAAAAAGTAAAAACCGTTTTCTCCAACGACAACTTTCTTGTATGAAACCTGATTTGGAAGATTTCCGTGGTTCTGATACAAATCGGCAGTATAAAGTCTTTCATTCAATGCAAAGACTAATTTATACGACTTTGTTTCTGGCAACATTGATAGTTCATTGAGCAAATACTGAAATGTCTCTAGCTGAGCTAACTTCATAAATTTTCACCACCTTTAATGGAATAAACCAATTATCCCACTAAAAGTTGGTAATGAATTCAGTTTTCAATGAACAATGTAGGTACACAAATGAAAAGGTGCTTGCCTAAAAGGAACGGAGAGGTATTTAAATGGATCCCATTCTAATTCAACTAATAAGTCTTGTGTTTGGTTTCACTGGAATTTTTATTTACTCTCTTGTTCAGCGTACTTGGTTAAAATGGTCGCTGCTAAGTCTGGATATCGTAACTTATTTGATAGTCGGCTACCTGATTGTAATATACACCGTACCAATGCATTAAAAGATTGGTTATAAGACTCCTTGTGTGTTTTAGGTATGACGTAAGGGTCGATGACGTTACCTGGAATTTTAGAACTTTCGACTTCTTCCTGTTTGATACCAAGGTCAATTTCATAATCGATCAAGGAGCTTAAAAATAGATAATATTTCTCAGCTGTTTCTGCATCTGCTAATTCCAAATGCTTTTCTAAAGCGGGCATGAAGTTCTTAACAATACCGGGATGAACCTGATATGGTGTAACGTTCCAATATTTTCCTCTCATAAGGATTTTTATCATTGGAAGATAAAAGTTTATATAGCGTTCTTTTCTAACTGATTGTCTTTGCTGTAAAGAATTTTGAAGTCTGCCAACTAGATAACTAGCGAAAACACTAATTACAGGAACGGCGTACAGGCCCACTATTCTCCAAACTTCAGCATTGGTAAACCAGTGAGAAACAAGAACTATCATTTTTCCACCTCGTTGTAGGGCGGAAAGTCGAAGAAGTCTTTGACTGAAATACCTAATGCCTTACACAAAAGGCGAATAGTATCAGCTTTGGGTACGCCAGTAGGCCGACTTTCTAAGGATGTTAAGGTGGATTGTCTGACCCCTGAAAGAGTAGCCAGACGATTTACTGTTAAGTTTCTTTCTCTAATTAATTGGTAGATTCGATTGAGAATCAACTCATGATCAGTCATGTAAAAATCTCCTTTAACGGTTATACGTTAAGTCTACCAATTATTTTTTGAACTGATTACCGTAAATACGTTGACATTTACCTTAAATGCGTTATTATATAAATGTACCGCAAATACGTTAACTAAGGAGGCACGAAAATGACTGTTGGACAAAACGTAAGAAAGTATCGATTGGCTCTTGGATTGTCTCAGGGACGATTGTCAGATATGAGCACCGTTCCACAAACGACAATTAGCACTATTGAACGTGGTGCTACGCCAAATGCACGAATTGCAAATGCACTTGCTAAAGCATTAAATGTTTCAATTGAAGATTTGCTTGATGAAGAACAGGAGGTGACCAAGTAATGCAAGTAACAGAAGAACAACTCAAGGTATTCCCAGAAGAAGAGCGTCCGGTTGTCCGTCGATTATTAACTAAGCAAAGCAATCCGAAGGCTATGGTACTGAAACAAGAGGTTCATGACTGGGCGTGTGCCAGAGCTTATTCCGATGATGGACACCAGCTGTTTCCCTGGAGTCAGTTAGTTTCTTCAGTAAATATGGCGATTAAATTAAAACTTAGCTTGAAGGACATTCGTAAGTTGACTGATGAACAGGTTCCAGAAGCTCGAAAGTTATTTGAGAAGTTTAAAGCAGACTTCGATATTTAGTTTTCAAAGAACGAAAGGATGATACAAATGAATGAACTAATTAAAACTTTCAAACAAAATGATGGTTCCGTTGCTGTCGACGGTCGGGACCTGCATGACTTCCTGGAAGTAAAGGAACGATATAACGACTGGTTCAGAGATATGCAAAAGTATGGTTTTACTGAAAACGTTGATTTCATTAGTTTTACTGGAAAAAAAGTAAAACCTCAAGGTGGCCGTCCTCAAGTAAACCACGCATTGACTCTGGACATGGCCAAGGAACTATCCATGATTCAAAGAACGGACAGAGGCAAGCAAGCTCGACAATATTTTATCGCAATGGAGAAGCAAGCTAAATCCAAACAGCAACTACCATTGCCGAAAGATTACCCAAGTGCATTACGAGCCTTGGCTGATTCGATGGAAGAGAATCAGAAGCTTAAGCCGGCTGCGGATTACACTCAAAAGATGCTTGCTAATCCAGGATTAGAAACCACGTCAATGATTGCCAAGAATTACGGGATGTCGACCGCCAAGTTCAATCAGTTTCTGCACAAAATGGGGATTCAGTACCGGCAGGGGAAAACGTGGTTGCTATACGCCAAGTATCAAGGGTTTGGGTATACGCACATTGAGCCATTTTCCTACTTTGATCAGAAAACGGGAACTAAGAAAGTCGCCAACACGATGAAGTGGACACAGCGAGGGCAGAAATTCATATATGATTTTCTGGTTTCCAAAGATGTTTATCCGCAAGTGGAACGGCTAACGCTATTGAGCTAATGGCTAGTGTTATTAATCCTCTGCTACTTTTAATGTACCTTTTTAGGGGATGAACGGCATTACTGAAATTACACAAATTTAAGGGGGCGATATTTATGAGCATTGATATAAGGAAGGACCTGAGAGATGTCATCACGAGGTCAGGGTATTCACAGAGCCAGGTTGCCGCCGAGATGCATTTATCAAAATCAAATATCACGAATTGATTGACAGGTGATCGAGATATTCCGTTGAATCGATTATTGAATGTTATGAACTACCTGGACGATGATTTATTCCGCTATCAGGTGGCTGAATATCTTTGCGGATTAAGATTACTTTCACCTGATCAGATCAGTGTTGACATTCCGCAAACTCGTTTTATTGAGACAAGTAAGGAAGAAGCCGAACGTAAGGCACTTGATGACAAGGTGATGTTAATTTTTAACAAACCAGCTTCAGAAGTCACAAAGCAAGATATCCATGATGTTCAGTTTTATTTACAGCAGCTCAGTGAAGAAACGGACAGTCAAACCAGCATGCAAGTTTCGATTCACAATCTGATTCGACAATGGATCATCAATCGGCCACAAGGAGGTGTCGCCTATGAAAGTTACGGTCAATCTTGACAATGTGGATTCAAAAAATGTCGTTGAAGCGGTTATCAAACAATTAGTTCCAGTTATTACCGATCAAGTTAGCAAACAAATTGATCAAAAGTATCGCGAAGCAACGTTAACTGAAGCTCAGGCAGCCTTAGAAGTATTCGCATGTAAAGACACTAAGACTTTCGAGAAGTACTATCCAGACTGTCCACACGTTGTTCAGGGGCATCAGAAAAAGTACAACCGCGAAGAATGCATCAAGTATTTTAAGCGGCATCAAGTATTTGCAGGGGAGATGTAGAAATTGATTCTTACAATTCCGGTTTGGATCCAAATTTTGTTGGCAGGCGCTTTGGGGTTCTGGCTAAAAGGTCAGTACGATCAGTGGCATAAAGATTCAAAGGCTTTCTGGAAACAATGGTTTGACTAAAGGAGGAAAACATCATGAAACCAGGAAAAATTGAAATTAGCAATCTCAATAGTAACGTTGCTTCAAAGTTTAAATCTGAGAATTTGAAGCCAGATGAGATTGTTTTGAACTTGCTGTTTACCTTAGCTAAAGTCTCACAGCACTATGACTTTTCTAAAGATGAGCTTCAAGAATTGCTACAACAGCTGCTGGATGATCCAAGCATCGGGAGTATCGAAGAATTAAAGGAAGGTTTGATGGAAAATGTTTAATCAAGACACAGAAAAAAGCACCCAACAGCGGCCACTGTCAGATGCTACGAAAGAAAAGTTGTTCACATATCAAAATATTCTATACATCAAGTATAGACCACGACGAAGCTGGACGCAACGGATTATGGGGGTGTTGGGACATGGAAAAAACAATTACTAAGGATGTCGTTTATGCACGGATTCGTGTGGCTGGTTTAAAACGAGCCATTGATGATGAACCAAGTGCGGATGTTAAAGCAGCTATGCTGACCTATTTGCGCCGTGAGGAAGATCATTTGAGCGATTATGCAGTGACTGGAATTTATGAGGAGGAATAAGAATGAGTGCTTTGTCAAAACTAGATTTAGAGAATGACGAACAAACAACTGAGAAGCCTAAATTTGAAGTTCATGATTTGAGTTCAGCTACCTGGGTGATGCGTAAGCTCCGTGACTTCGATGACCAAGATGCTGAAGTTAAGCAAGCGGCTAAAGAACAAATCGAGGACGTCGAAGAACAAATCGAGGACATCGAAAAATGGCAACAGAAAGAACTCGACAAGAATGAATCAAGTCGCGAGTACATGCAAGGATTGCTATCCGATTATTTGCATGAGTTACGTCAAAGTGATAAGAAAGCTAAGATCTCAACACCTTATGGGACGGTTTCAACCCGCAAACAACGGGAGGGCGTCAACTGGCCAAACGATAAGAAGCTAATCCAAAGTTTAACTGATCAAGGGTTAACCGATTTTCTCAAACCAAACCCGAAGCCGGATAAGGAAGCTATCAAGAAGAACTTCCACTTTGTCGGTGATCACTACATCAGTGATGACGGAGTAATTTTGGATGGCCCAACCATCAAGCCGGCTACCGAAAAGACAACCTTCAAATTTAACAGAAAGGCGGTAATCAAATGAAGTCAAGTGAATCGATTAAAACCATTGCAGCAGCCATGAATGCCGTTCGTAAGGATATCAAGCAACCTGAAAAGAACGCTAAGAATCCGTTTTTTAAATCCGATTATGTGACTTTGGAAGGTGTCGTTGATGCCATTGATAAGGCTTTGCCAAAAGGATTCAGCTACACGCAGGAAGTTGCCAGTGAAGGTAATCAAGTATCAGTATCAACCATCTTGATGTCAGACAGCGGCGAATGGATCCAGTTCGAACCGCTTACCATGCCAGTTACCAAGAATGACGCCCAAGCCTTTGGATCGGCTGAGACTTATGCTCGCCGTTACAGCTTATCCGCCATCTTCGGCGTTACCAGTGATCTTGACGACGATGGCAATAAGGCTACCAAGTCAGCACCTAAAGAGCAGCCACGCAAGCAAACACGTACTAGACGACCAGCTAATCAAAAACCTGATCCAAACGCCAAAGCCAAGCAAGACTTGAAAGTCCGGTTAAAGGCTATCAGCACTGAAATGAAGGTTGCTGAAAAGAAGTTGCTCGTCAACGCTGCTGGGAAAGCCAAGGTCAAGGATCTTAGTCAAATGACAAAAAATGATCTTAGCGCTTTGGATCACGAGCTTACTACCGAGCTGATGGAATTCCGCCAGAGCCAGAAGAAGTACGAAGATAAAACTGCCGAAGCTGGCGACGATTTCTTAGATGATTTGGAGGTCTGATCATGGATGTTGAAAAGCAACATATGGCCTTCTTTGAAAAATATTACGAAGGCATTAGCGTGAATCCAACAGTTTTGTATTTAGCGATGACAAGCTTGATACCGCAACTTAAACCCCGGGACAAACTCGGCCGCTATGTGATGCACATGTACGTCTTAAAAAGGATGACAGAGGAATCAGTGCAAGATATTATTGATGCCTTTGCCGAGCTGAAAGAAGCAAAGTTGATTGATGGCACAAGTGAGATCAGTCCAACTGGAGCAATCGTTTCATTTCCAAAATTGTATGAATAGAAAGGAGGGATAACCGTGGACATCTTCAAACTAATTAAAGCGTTTAAAGATTTCAGTCAGTACGAACAGCCTTTATCAACCGGATCGGTAGCATTGTGGTACACACTCGTGACCATCGATAACCAGATCGGTTGGAAGACGCGATTCACTGTAACAAATCAAATGCTTCAATCGTTAACTGGAATGTCCCGTGGTGGCGTGCTCAAAGCACGTAATTCCCTTCAACAATGTGGACTGATTAAATTCACTGTAAACGGCCGTAATAAAGCAACTAGCTATGAATTGGTCAAAATCTATATAGCAAATAGTGAGCAGCAAAGAGACGCAACAGAGACACAACAGAAACATAGTGGAGACACACCAGTGAGCCATTACCTAAACAAAGACAAAGACAATAAAAAGACTTTTCGTCGTAACCGCAAAAAGCGCACTTACGACCAAAATTCGGATTACATGAAACTGGCTAAGTTCTTGCAAAAACAGATATTGATAAACAAGCCAGATTTTAAGCAACCGGTTCTTCAGACGTGGGCTGATGACATGCGTAAGCTGGTAGAGCTTGATAAGCGAGATAAGCATGACGTGGCTTTGGTGATCAAGTGGTGTCAGCAAGATTCTTTCTGGTCAACCAATATTTTATCGGCAAGTAAGTTACGGAAGCAGTTTGATCAGCTTTACTTGAAGATGCAGGCATCTAAAGGTTCTAGCCCTGAACCACGGGCTTCAAAACATGA
>NZ_JAUCAP010000068.1:0-13666 GCF_030361045.1 Lentilactobacillus sp. TOM.63 | reverse complement strand
AAATGCAAAATACCCATCAAACGCGTGAAACATGTGTTTGATGGGTATTTTGTGTATTTTTATGAATAAATCAGGAATGAGTATAATCTTTAATTCTAGTGTACAAAGATTGGCGGCCGTTTGATAGACAAAAGACCTAACTGAAATAATTCTCTTCCAGTTAAGCCCTTTAATCAACTCTTATTGATAAACATTATAAAGCTTCTCGAAATTAACCGTTCCCAAGCCAGTTGCTTGATTGTATACCTTGCCAGGTTGGCCAACGTAATACAAATTGGAATTATGACTATCACTATCCAACACGGTGAATGGCGTCTTGTCTTTATCTTGCGCCAACTTATAAATTTGCGGATTCCAAAAGCCCATTCGGGTCCCTTTGCCACTATTGATAACGGCCGTTGCACCGTTAAATTGCGGGGCAACCGCACTCGTACCGCCCATTACTTGCCATTTGCCCGCTGAGTAAATCTGGTAGCCGGTCATTGGATCTGCGTCAGCTGAAACGTCAGGGAAGTTACGGCCATAGTCGGTTCCACTAATTAAAACGGGATTCATTCGCGGCTGCAACAGATTCGACAAATACTGCCGAGCGTTAAAGGTGTTAACCCCAGGAACGTCCTGCTGATATTCTGGAGTGTCATACAGATGGCTGATACCACCACCGCCGCCAGCAAGCATTGCTTGATAGGCTGTTGGATTAGTTAAGAATAACTGCCGATTTTGTGCGTAAGCTTTGAATAAATAGTCGCCACCCCAAGCACGCTCTTTATCAACTGAAATATCGATCCCCTTACCTAACTTCTTGCTGAACGGTAAGGTGGTCCCACCGGTTGCGGTGACCCAAGGATTATCAGCTGGGAATGTGCCATAAGTACTGTAGTTTGGCAACGAAATTGGCCCGATTTTTCCGCCAATGCCGCGATTGTACGCACCAGTGTCTCCTGAGGAAACAAAGGTCGAGACGCCTTGAAGTGCCCCTTGAGCCATCACGGTATTTAACACTTGCCCATAAACCGGTGTCAACAAGCGTTGTACCTTGAGATAGTGAGTAAGATATTCACTCAATCCCCAACTCATCGATAATGAACTTGCCCGATTCTCTTCAAACACCGTCGAATAGGCATTCACCAGTCCCACGTCACTGAAATTAGCTTGGTACACCCGAATGTTGGCCTGTGGAGCAATCGCACCAGACTGTTCAATGTCCAAATCTGTTTCGGTTTGACCCAGTGCATCATTGGTCGTCAATGATGTCGGACTGTTAATCTTTTTGACGCTGATTCGGTTTGGTTTAGTCGCAATCTTTTCAGCGTTCCAGAAATGCTGGGCATCACTTTTTCTGACATTGGCGAATGTGATGATCCCAAGCGTTTGTCCCTGTCCTTGATAGCCTTTATCATACAACGGCTGGAGTTGATATTGTTTTGCGAACTTACTTGGCGCATATTCGGACTTCACTTTTGAGGCATCACTCTGCTTTTTAGCAAGTGACCCTAAGCCCTGCTTAACCGTTGTGATCCCCAAAACGGTCAGCACATTGTCAGCTAGTTTGGCAGGCATCACCGGCTGCTTCTTCGAAAATTGAACCGGATTTGAATGATACTTGGCAGTTTGGATATCAGTTGAAAAAGCCTTGTTGACATTCTTTACTTTACCGGAAACTTTGATAATGAGTCCATTACTGAAAGACTCGGACTTCAAATGATACTTATTAAAGAATGGTTTGTATTGACCAACAACGGAAGCCGGTTGGCCAAATTCTGCCCGAAACTTATCCGGGGTATAAAATTGCTTAAATTCAGAATTACCTGGCGTATTCACGGCATAAATCTGATCACTAAGTTGGCTTTCATTTCTCGGCTTAAGAACAACATCTAGATAAACGTACTTGTTCGGTGATACTTTTTTCTTCTGGGTTAACTGTTTCAAAATCTTGTTAATCCCATATGGATCACTGCCGGCTGCCTTCTTCTTACGAGCGGCTTGAGCGTTCGGCGTTAACGCAAGAATCATTGTAAAGCTTGCGACACCTACTAACCATTTCTTCACGTTTCTCAAAATTAACAACTTCTTCCCTTAATTTGAATTAACCCCGATAGTGATTCAAATTCCCTCGTCAAAACGTACCTGAGATATGTAACCTCATTATAAATCAATGAACCCAAACTAGTGTGAGGGTACACTTTTTAATGGATTATGTCAATGCCGTTACGGGAATATGACAAATGCAATATTTTGGGGTGGACTACGTGAATTCGGACTGTTTCGCCAAATAATAACCTGCACATAAGCACCCCAACCACAACTCCCAAAATTAATCTACATAGATTAGGACTGCTCCACAAAACAGAAACTTGCACATAAACCCACCCAACCCTCAATCCAAAAACCAGGATTTTGAAAGGTTAATCTACATAGATTAGGATTGCTCCGCCAAGCAATAACCTGCACATAAGCACCCCAACCACAACTCCCAAAATCAGGGAGCTGTGGTTGGGGTGCTTATGTTTCGGTTATTCCCGCTTGGCTCCGCACACTTACTTATTTACCACCGTAAATCTCTCATTCTGATGCTTGGATTCGGCAATCTCATCGATGATTACTTTTGCGACCGTTCCCGTTGTTACTTCCGACTTACCCGCAGCATTTTTCATGAGTTCATTGACACCAATTTCATAATCCTTTTGCGCTCCAGGGACGAAATTTGCACTTGGGGAAATTGCCACCCAGTTGACCTTCTTCGTATTCATGAGAAGTTGATACTCTTTAAATTGTTCTCGGGGGATTGAAATGAACGATTCATTGTTCGGCATCTTTTCAAGTCGATCAATCAAGCGATGACCATCGCCTGTTTCCAAACTGCCCGCACCTAAAATAAAGAACAGTCTTGGCTCAGCTTGACCTTGGACCAATTCAATTAACTTGGCAGCCAGGTCAACGTGTTGATAGGCTTTTCCCATATCCCGAGTAGCGAAAGCATCCACTACGACATCCAAATGCTCAATGTCTTTCTTCTGAATTTCAAAAGCATCCTTTTGAATCGGAGTGACTTTATCTCCAAGCATCTCTTTAGCTTTGTCCGCACTTCTCACAAACGCCGTGACTTGCATCCCTCTGCTAATCGCTTCTTTCGCAATTTCGCTACCAGCCCGGCCAGTTGCACCGATAATTCCAATCGACAATGTCAAAATAATTCCTCCCATCATTAACAGGCCTTCAACTATAGCTATTTAATTACTTTTAGTATCTGATATTTAATAATGATAAGCAATGATTTAGCCCCCTCGGCGACCATAAGTTGTCCAAAAACGGGAGTAAATTTAAATAACCATCAAAAATAATCGGATATTTGAATATTGATCGACACCTATAATCTCAATGGATTGGTTACTTTTTTATCGTTTAATTAGTGGATTAGCAAATCTTCCCACGAAAATTTTCCGAGTAATTCCACGATATTTTTTTGAACACTCTTCGATGGATGTGTTACAGTATATCTGAAATACAAACCGACACTAACTGCCTACCACCGCTAGGGTAAGCAGCTTTTTTATGCTCAAAAAAGGAGCAGCCCCGCTAGAAGCCACTCCTTTAAGATTAACAGAATAACAGCCTGCATTATTTTGCTAGTTCAACATCCTTACCCGCTACGTCAATGGTGATTGGCTGGCCACTTACCAGCTTGAAGTGGGCACCATCTTTATCAACGTCAACCTCAATCAAGCGATCACGGAAGACTTGTCTAAATGAGTAGTGATCCCATTTCTTTGGTAAGAATGGCGCATAGTGCAACTTGCCATCGCGAACGCGCATGCCGGCAAAGCCTTGGACAACGGCAATCCAGCCACCAGTCATAGCTGTAATGTGCAAGCCGTCAACGGTGTCGTTATTGTAATTGTCCAAATCCAACCGAGCAGTCCGTTCATACAATTCAACCGCTTTTTCTTCATATCCAAGATCGGCTGCTAGCACTGAGTAAATTGCTGGTGACAAACTAGATTCGTGCACCGTGAACTTCTCGTAGAAATCAAAGTTGGATTTTTTCTGTTCAGGCGTAAAATCATCGATAAAGTCCCAGATGCCTTGGAGCACATCGCCTTGCTTAATATAAGGCGAGCGCAGAATCTTATCCCAGGACCAATGCTGATTAATCGGTAATTGGTCAGCCAGAATCTCTGAAACTGGTTTAAGGTCTTTATCCAAGAAGCCATCGTGCTGAACAAAAATATTTAAATTCTTATCATATGGCAGGTACATTCTACCAACAATATCCTGCCACTGCTTCTTCTCATCGTCACTTACGTTCAACTTCTTAGCCTGCTCTGGAGAAACCTGCTTGAGAATTGACAATGTATATTTCAACGTCCATTGAGCCAAAATATTTGTGTACCAATTATTATCAACGTTGTTTTCGTATTCATCAGGACCGGTAACCCCGTGGATCACGTATTGTTGCTTGCGTTGGCTAAAGTGAACCCGGTCTGCCCAGAAGCGGGAAATTTCGGTTAAGACTTTTGAGCCTTCGTGCAAGACGTATGAGTTGTCGCCGGTATAGCGAGTGTAATTATAAATAGCAAAGGCAATATCACCATTTCGATGAATCTCCTCAAAGGTGATTTCCCATTCGTTATGACACTCGATCCCATCGAACGTCACCATTGGGAACAGAGCACCCTTTAAGCCCTGTTGTTTGGCGTTATGATAAGCGCCATCCAGTTGCTTGTACCGATACATCAGCAGGTTATGGGTGACTTTCGGATCAGTAATGCCCAAGTATACTGGAACCGCAAATGCTTCGGTATCCCAGTAGGTTGCGCCACCGTATTTCTCGCCAGTAAAGCCTTTAGGGCCGATGTTGAGTCGAGAATCTTCTCCATAGTATGTTGAAAACAACTGGAAGAGGTTAAAGCGAATCCCTTGCTGAGCTTCAGTATCACCATCAATTTGGATATCGGACTTATTCCAGCGGTCTTCCCAGATTTTAGCGTGAGCATCGAATAATTGATCATAGCTTTGAGCAGCGACTTGATCGCTCAATGTATCCATTGCTTTGGTTAATGCCTCATTAGAATCGTAGTCCCGTGAGGTTACCACAATCACCCGCTTCTCAAGTTGAGTCGATTCGTTAGGCCCCAATTCGCCGGCAAACTCGTTTACTACTTCTTTGTCACTTAGTTGATCAACTTTGACGTTTTTTAAATCAGTAACGTGGCGCATCTCCATAGCTGAGGTAAACCGCGGCGTTCCAAACGGATTAGGCGTGGTTTCAGCCACCACACTGCCATGATCCGCTTGCTGATCGGTTGACACAACTTCCCAGAAGCGTTCATCGTAGTTGGCATCCTCATTCTTAACGTCAGCATCAATCGCTGAATCAATGACGATTGCGACCTTACTTGAACCCACGTTTTCCAGTGTCAACCGTTGAACAGACAATTCCTGTTGGGCAACACTGACGAACCGTTCAAAGGTCACGGCAACTTTTGCTTCACCCTTCGTTACAGTAAATGAACGGGTTAATAATGATTTCTTCATATCAAGGTCTAAGTTAAAATCACTGAAAGTATCTTTAGCCAGGTCAATCTTTTCACCGTTAATCTTAACGTTCATTTTAATGAAATTAACCGCGTTGACTACCTTGCCAAAATAGTCTGGGTAACCGTTTTTCCACCAGCCAACCCGAGTCTTGTCCGGATACCATACGCCCCCCAGATAGAGACCGGAAAGACTGTCACCGCTATAATCCTCTTCGAAGAAGCCGCGCAAACCCATATAACCATTTCCAATGCTGGTCATTGACTCCTGCAGGCGTTTATCTTCAGGCTTAAAGTCATGGGTCACGATATTCCAGGGCTGCACGTCAAAAGTTCTTTTCATATTTAGATGTCCTTTCCTATGCTTTGTATGTTTCTTTAATTAATCCAACTGACAAGGCGCCAAGACCCATCACAATTCCTGCAAGCAGGAACATGTTTGGCTGAGCATTGCCTAACATTGGGAACAAGGCAAAGCTGGCAAGAGAAGCCACGATTTGTGGTAAACAAATTGAACCGTTAAACAGGCCAAGATAAGTTCCCATGTGTTCGCCTGACAAAGCGTTGGTGACCATCGTTAATGGGTAGGTATTCATTGAAGCCCAAGCCATCCCAACTAATGTGAATGAAATGATCAGCATGTACTGGGTGTGAACAAAGAATACTGACAGCATCCCGATTGCACCGAGGGCTAAACTCAATGAATAGCCTAACTTGTGATGATTATTAGGTAATTTAGCTAACACGTATGACCACACAACGGCAGAGACTGATTGAACAGCGGCTAGAACCCCGTACCAGTTACCGGCAGCTTGATAGCCCGATGAAGCAGCGTTGGTTGTATTCCAAACGTTGTTGGCAATGGCTCCGGCTGAATAAGTCCAGAGATACTGAAAGGCAACCCAACAGAAGAATTGAACCAAGGTAACTGTCCAAAAGACTTTTGGTGCTTTCTTCAATAAAGTCCACCAGTTACCACCGGTTGAGTTAGCCTCTTCGGTAATGCCATGATACTTGGCGTATGTGGCTGGGTCATATTCATGCACTTTAAAGATGGTGAATAAACTGGTAACCAGTAAAATGATTGCCCCAACATAGAATGAAATGACAACGGATTGCGGAACAACCCCCTTCTTAGCGGTATTGGCAACCCCAAATGCCGTAAATAAGAATGGGAAGATGGCTGCGATCACCGCACCACCATTTGATAAGAAGCTTTGAATGCCATAGGCGTAACTCTTCTGATCATCATTCACCATGTCCCCGACCATCATCTTAAATGGCTGCATGGCGATATTTGATGAAACATCCAATAAGGCAACGGTCACAGCGCCAAACAACAGCGCTGTAATTGAGGCATATCCGAAGCCAAAACTACCAGAGTTCGGCAATAAACACATCACAATAATTGCAATTAACGTTCCCAGAGCAAGGTATGGCAATCGCCGGCCACCCAATCGTGGCGCCCAGGTTCGATCTGAATAATAACCAATGATTGGTTGGACAATCAATCCGGCCAATGGTGGCAAAATGAAAAACCACCCTAATTTGTTTGGATCGGCCCCAATCGTTTGAAAAATTCGACTCATCTGTGAGCTTTGCAAGGTAAAGGCCATTTGAACCCCCAAGAAGCCAAAATTAATCATCCAAATTGTGCTGACAGGCAACTTTGGTAACCCCGACTTCTTCGTTGCGGCAGCACTGCTTTTCTCATCCATATTTCGATCCTCCAATTTAAAATAATAACGTTTACATTTTGTATTATGACATCAATTTCAAAATAATGCAACCGGTTGCACAACCTTCCTAAAATTCAAATTTCAAGTTAGCCATGGCTATAATCAGGATTGCATTAAATCATCAACCAATGTGTCATACATGATTCTCCTAAATAATACCCCATCGAAAAAATAATTAAAAAAATTTTGACTGCTTATTTTCATCTTGAACTCTTTTTGCGGTCTAGACATCTTTTGCTTTTGAAAAGATGTCATACGTTTGACACAAGTTTTTACAGTGCATTATTTTTTAGATGTGGTATATTGCACAGGAATTCACAACTTGTTGTTGCGGAACAAATCTTAAGGTGGTGACATTTAAATGTTGTTAGGTAGCGTAGAAGCGGGCGGAACAAAATTTGTTTGTGCAGTGGGGAACGAAGATTATCGAATTTTGGATATCACGAATTTCCCCACGACCACACCAGAGGAAACGCTCAAAAAGACGGTCGATTACTTTAAACAATTTAAAGATCTCCAAGCAATCTCAGTTTCATCGTTCGGGCCAATTGAGCTCAGACAGAACTCACCGAAATTTGGTTATATCACCAACACACCAAAGGTTGGCTGGGCGAATACCGATTTTGTCGGCCGGCTCAAACAAGACTTCGATTTGCCCATTCATTGGACAACCGATGTTAACGGATCTGCGTATGGCGAATATATCATGGCAACCCTATTTAATGAAAAGATTAACTCCCTGGTCTATTACACAATTGGCACTGGCGTGGGTGCTGGGGCGATTGTGAACGGTGACTTTATCGGGGATATTGGTCATCCAGAAATGGGGCATGTGCGGTTGAAGCGCCATCCGGATGATCTTGACTTCAAGGGAATCTGCCCATATCACGGCGATTGTTTGGAAGGATTGGTCTCAGGACCGACATTCCAGGCTCGGCTAGGTAAAAGTGGTAAAGATGTTCCTTTGACCGATCACGTCTGGGACATCATGGCCTACTATGTCGCGCAGGCAGCCATTCAAGTCACGTTGATGTTGCGACCGGCTAAGATCGTCTTCGGTGGCGGAGTCGTCAGCGAAACCTTCTTGAAAAAGGTGCGCGCACAATTCGACGACTTGATGAATCACTACGTTGACGTGGGTGACTTGGACAAATACATCGTCATGCCACTGGTCAAGAACAATGGTTCAGCAACCGTCGGCAACTTTGCACTCGCATTAAAGGAATATAACAAATAAGTTAGCAATTTTAGGAAATCCACACCTTTTGTGGAACTATTCAGAGGAGAATAAATAAAAAATGAAAGCACTTGTATTAACAGCAACTAAGAAAATGGAAATTCAAAACATCGACAAGCCAAAGGTTCAACCAAACGAAGTATTAGTTGAAACCAAGTACGCTGGCGTTTGCGGGACTGACCACGCCCTCTACAACGGCCTACCAGGATCTGCCGACGCTGTTCCACCTATCGTCTTGGGCCACGAAAACTCAGGTGTGGTTGCTGAAATTGGTTCAGAAGTTACGAACCTTAAAGTCGGCGACCGCGTAACGGTTGACCCTAACATCTACTGTGGCCAATGCTTCTATTGCCATACTGACCGTCCAGAACTCTGTGAAAACTTGTCAGCCGTTGGGGTTACCAGAAACGGTGGCTTGGAACAATACTTTACTGCCCCAGCGTCCGTTGTTTACCCAATTCCTGATGACATTTCATTCAAGGCAGCCGCAACTATCGAACCAATTTCATGTGCCGTTCATGGGGTTCAATTATTAAACGTGACTCCTTATCAACGGGCCTTGGTTATCGGTGACGGCTTCGAAGGTCAATTATTCGCTCAAATCTTACAAGCTTATGGGATTCACCAAGTTGATTTGACTGGCCATTCAGACAAGAAGTTGGATCTTAACCGTGAAAAATTAGGCGTTACCAACACTTACAACACCAACAACGTTGATATGCCAACTGATTACTACGATATCGTGATCGAGGCCGTTGGTTCACCAAAGACTCAGGAACAAGCAATTGAAGCAACTCGCAAGGGCGGCCAAGTTTTGATGTTCGGTGTTGGCGCTCCTGACGCTCATTTCTCAATGAACACTTACGAAGTTTACCAAAAACAATTAACCATCCAAGGTTCATTCATCAACCCCAACGCCTTTGAAGATTCAATTGCATTGCTTCAAAGCGGCAAGCTGGACGTTGAAGCCATCATCAGTCACGAATTACCTTTGGAACAAGTTGAATCATTCTTGCAAGGAAACATCAAGGGAGTTTCAAAGGCCGTCGTTAAAGTAGGTGAATAATTTTGACAAATTCAGATCAATCAAGTAGTCAGGTATCAACTGGCCGAACCATTTCAATGACAACTTCGATTTCTTTCTTTGTGATTTCGCTGATCATTAACTCAGCCGGTAACGTTTTGACGCTGGTTACCAGTGCCAAGATTCATCCCTCATTCTTGGGATCCGCTTACTGGACGGCTGCAGAAGCCAACTTAAGTGTCGCCTTTGGCTGGAACCTGTTTTGGACTTTCTTAATCCTCGGAATTTTGACCACCGTCCTAAACGCGATCTTAGTTGGTCACTGGGAGTGGGGCCGCGCATTGGGCAACTTAATCTTCATGGTACCCTTCTCCGCGTTGATTCAAATTTTTGAAGATTTCTTCCTTGGCAAGTATCCCATTTTTGCTGGGCTACCAGATGCCACGACGCCGTTAATGGTTGGATTCTATATCCTATTAAACTTCGTCGGCGTCGCGATGATTGCCACCGCCATTTCAATCTATCAGCGGGTTAACTTAGTGTTACACCCTGCCGATGACTTGATGCAGATCTTGCGTTTCAAGTACTTCAAAGGAAACGCCAACCTGGCGATGTGGGCATCTTATATTCCGCCAACATTGATGGCTATCTTGGCATTAGTGATCACCCATCAATTTACCAACTTCGGGATTGGCACGATCTTCGCGTTCTTATTCCAAGGTGGGATCACAGGAATTGCAGACAAAGCAGTCTTCCCTCACCTGAAGCATCAGGCTTTGGATGTCGGTAAATAAGTGAGTAAAACAGAGCGCTTATCCACGGATAAAATAATTAAAAAAGAGGCAATTAAACGATGGCAATGAAAGATGATTTTACCGGACTCCAACACGTTGGGATCCCTTCAGTTGATTTAGACAAGACAATTGAATTCTACAAATCACTTGGCTTTGAACAAGCAGGCTTATTCCATAACGGCGAGAACCGTTGTGCATTCATGCGATTTGGCAACTTGACGATCGAAACCTGGGAAGGCGACCCAACCGCAAGAAAAGCGGGCGCAATCAACCATATCTCAATGAACACCCCAGACGTGGAAAAGTCATTCGCCGACGCCAAGGCTCAGGGCTTACGACTAGTAAACGACGAAATCCAATCAATCCCATCATTCTGGGACAACGGGATTAAGTTCTTTAATATCCTTGGACCGAATGAAGAGACGATCGAGTTCTGTGAAATTCTGTAGAGCGCGAAAAGCAACGATTTGACGCGTTCATATAAGTAGCCCCCTCTAAAATTCAATTTTGGATTTTAGAGGGGGCCTACTTATATGTTGAGCGCATTTCCACTATGTTCGGAGCATAAGCTATAAAGACCAATGATGAACGTTTTTTGTTCATTGTTGGTCTTTTTGTCTTATGTAGTAGGATTCAGGACTGTCGACGTGCATTTCTGCTATGTAATAGAGTACCGGTTTGACTCCGGAGAATATAGTTCACGCCTCCACCTCACTAGTTAATTTTGCTATGAGATCAATTATCCGGATGATTTATATTTACATAAATTTACCCCTAACAAATAAGATATATGTGATATGCTATTAATAGGGTCAACTGATTGCTTTCATTTGTAGTTCTTCGACAATAGGCTGATCGTTTTTATTACTGATTATCTTAATTGATACATGTACGGAGGCAATTTATTTGAAAAAACATCTGATTCTATTCGCCGGTTTAATTGTCAGTTTTGCCGGCCTTGCTCTGATGAGCATTCCACAAATTGTAAAAGCAGCTGGAGTTTATCACACCGTCAAATCTAAGACTGCTAACAATACTACTTTTCACTGGAATGGCAGTACGAAAGCTTACCTCTGGAATGATAATCTCACCCAAAAGAAACATCATTTAACCAATTACCCCAAAACGACCTGGTACGCCGCCAAAGTTTTAAAAATGACTAATGGCACCAAGACCGGAACCTTTTACTATGTCACCAGCCAATCTGGAAAAACGACGGGCTACGTTTGGAAAGGGTATTTGACCGCGGGAGCTTATGCCAGCAAGAAAGCCGTTGGTAGCGACTCAAACTGGATAACCAAGGGCAACCCTGGTGGGGTCCCCCATCCAACCAGTGCTGAGCTTAATGATCTACAGGGAGCTGATCCGGACCAATACGATTCAACGGTTACGTATTATCAAGACTTACCAGTCATTAAATCTTTTACTGGCACGACCTATAACTATAAGTTGGATGAAGCCGCTGCGGGCTATTTGGGAAACGACTATGACTCGGTTACCAGACACGATTGGGGCGACAAATTAAATGATATGAAGTTCATCAAAATATCGACCCAACTAACCGATCAGCAAATTCAAAAGTTGGCTGATGGCTCTCCAACCTTTAAAAGATTTGTCCTGAATGACTTAGCAAAACAACACATCAACCTGTCAGCCTATAAGGGATGGCAAATTGGCATGTTCAGTCTGCCAATTTATCAAACTGAATTAAAATCAGCTGGTAGTAATTCCCACATCGGCGAGTATGCAATTGCTTTATATAAGCCTTAGTAAGGGCTTAGCGTCTGCCCCAAAATTCCAATTCGTCAATCTTTACACCCCATCCAAAATATTATATGCTTTTGGTATTACCAAAACGACAGATTAATTATTGCAAATCCACACTATATCGACGGGGGAAAGTAACTTGTTATATTTATCAGTTTTCTTATGTGTTGTCGGCGCGATTATGATTCTACTTGGATTCTTCTCACTTAGAACCGCAATGTACAAAAATCAAACTCGCGGCCTGATTGTCTTTCTCATTGCCATCGCGGTTGTCATGATTGCTATCGGGGGCTATTTAATGCCAGGGGCTATTCGCAGCCAAAATGAAACAAAGGAAACCCCGCCGACTGAAAACAGCAACAAATGTCATCAATGGCCAGCCATAACAAAAACATGGTCTTCGATGCCGGCGAAAAGAAGCAGGCGGCCGCCCGTCGTCAATTAAACGAAGCCAATGTTTTGAAGACACTTAAGGGAAGTTACCGTAAACTCGGCAAGGTTGATTTTAACGAAAAGACCAAGGTCTACACCCTCACCATCACCAATAAAGACTTCAACAAGGCAATGACCTACCTCAAGAAAAATCCGGACCAATCTAAAACAGTCCAGTGGCCATCCAGCGTGAAGGGCTTTACCAAAACCAGCTTGGTTATCAAAAAAGGGGCTGGGGCTGGCTATCAATTTAGAATTGTCGCCCCAATTCCATCGAAGCAGACCCTGTTAACAGTGGCCGATGGTAAGGTGTTGGAGAACTTTATCAAAGAATAAGTGAGCGCAGCAAAGCGGTTAATAACCGAAACATAAGTCTCCACAAGCGGAAATCCTGGTTCTGGATTTTTGTTTGTGGTGCTTATGTGCAGGTTATTGCTTTGAGAAGCTGTCCTAGAATAAGTGAGCGGAGCAAAGCGGTTAAAAGTCGGAGCATAAGTCTCCGCCAACAGGAATCCCGGTTTTGGGGATTTTTGTTGGTGGTGCTTATGTGCAGACTTTTGCTTTGCGCAGCTGTCCTAAAATCAGTGAGCGGATCCAAGCGATTAGAGATCGGAGTGTAAGTCGCCTCGAACGGAAATTCTGGTTTTGGGAATTTTTGTTCGAGGTGCTTACATGCAGATCTCTGCTTGGAGGAGCTGTCCTAAAATAAAGTGAGCGGATCCAGGCGGTTAGCAACCGGAGCGTAAGTCTCCTTTGGCAGGAATCCCTGATTCTGGGATTTTTGCCAAAGGTGCTTTCGTGCAGGTTGCTGCCTGGAACAGCTGTCCTAAAAATAAGTGAGCGCACCAAAGCGGTTAATAACCGGAACATAAGTCTCCACAAGCGGAAATCCTGGTTCTGGATTTTTGTTGGTGGTGCTTATGTGCAGGCTATTGCTTTGAGAAGCTGTCCTAAATCAGTGAGCGCACCAAAGCGGAATTCATATAAGCCTTCCAATCCGAAAATCAAAGGCTCCTCAACAACCGTCCCATTCTGGGAAATGATTGCTGAGGAGCCTTTTGATCGGCTCTTCGTCAACTGTTGTTGGTGAAACTAAATTCGAGTTCTAATCACTTTGTGATTAGGGCTCTTTTTGTTTT